>JAVHLI010000007.1 GCA_031082185.1 bacterium
TGCCGCCTCCAGCGCGCGCGCCGCGGCCGGCGAACGGGCGGCCAGCACCTGGAGCCGCGCGCGGAGCAACTCGGCCGCATCCTGCCATACCCAGCGCCGCAGCGCCGGCGCGCCCATGGTCGCCGTATCCGGGAACCCCGGCGTCGGCTCGAACTCCACCCACCCCACCCCGGGGAAGAACACCTCCACCCAGGCATGGGCGTCGCTGTTGCGGACTTCGTACAACCCGGTCAGCGGGTTGAGCGTCCCCGGAGCGTATCCGGTGACCAACCGGGCCGGGATCTCCGCGGCCCGCAGCAGCACGACCATCGCGCTCGCAAACTGCTCGCAGTAGCCCCGCCGCTCCTCAAACAGGAAGTGGTCCACCGCGTCGCCGGGCCGTCGCTGCGGGGGTATGGTCAGGTCGTACCGGTACTCGGCCCACAGGTGACGGTTGATTGCGATGACACGGTCGTAGGTCGTGGGCTGATCTGCTACCAGCCGGCGGGCCAGGTCGTGCACCCGCTCCGGGATCGGCGGCAGTACCATGTAGCGCTCCCGCAGGTCGGCGGGTACCTCGCCCTGAGCGCCGCGCAGACGCCCAGGGTCGGGGATCAGTGCCCGCGATACCACCGAGTAAACCGTGCCGGCCCTGAGCGTGGACGACAACCTGATCGCGCCGTACCGGTCGAGGTAGACCCGGGCGGTGGACAGGTAGAGACTCTCCGCCACCGGCGCGGCAAAGACCACGTTGGGCTGCTCCGCCTCAATGAAGAACGACTGCGTGACCCGAATCGGCCGCGCGCCGTAGCGGAGGACCTCGTCCTGCCGGTGGCCCAGGTTGATCGGCGGGAAGCTGCCCTCTGCCTCGTGTACACGGTTGTCGCCGATCTTCCACCCGGCTCCGGTGTAGGTGTCGAACACCAGCGCCCGCCAGTTGAACTGGTGGGTGGACCGCACACGCATGACCACGGTGTCGTCGAGCCGACCGCGCAGGCGCAGATCAACGGTGGTGCCGAAGCCGAAGTACCCGCGTGGGTTCCAGAGCCGCTGCGCGCCGCTGTCATCGCCCCCATCCGGGTAGGCCGGGTTGAAGATCCGGCCGGCAAAGAAATCCAGCAGCAGGCGCTGGGGCGAGAACGGCAGCGTGACCAGGCGCATCCCCTCGTAGCGCGGGGTGAGCGCGAAAACCACGCCGGCCACCAACAGCACCACTATCAGCAGGTGGTTGGCCGCCGGCATCATCCCCCAGAGCCGTGGACCGGTTCCCGATCCAGAAACCATTCGCGCCGGCCTGCCGGGCGCTCCGCCGGGGGGCGAGGCGGCCTCCACCGCGGCCTGCCAGGCGTTGTGCACCAACACCTGGACCGCGGCCAGGGCATACGGCACAAGGTAGAACAGGTAGGTCAGGTCCCGGCCGAACGCCGCGGCCACCGCCATGAGGATCACCGACGAAAGCAGGCTGAACAGCAGGTCGCGCCTCGCCGGCACATCGAACGAGTGCAGCGTCTGCAGCCAGAGCAGCAGCACCGTGAGCGGTACGCTTGTGTGGAAGGGATCGGCGTAGACGTCGCGCAGGAACTGCCAGCCCACCTGCAGGCACAGCGCGGCCAGAATCAGCTTGACCCACCAGTTGCGCTTCCCGCGGCGCCAGTGGGAGAACGCGAACCCGGCGGCGACCAGGACCGGGACTATCAGGCGGTGCTCCAGGAAGTCGTCGTGGGCGGTCACCGCCATGATGCTCACGACCACCGAGGCCATGGTCCACAACCGGAGCGGCACCGAGTGCTCTGGCGCACCGGTGTCCACGAGGCGGCGCCAACCTACCACGCCTGCACCGTCCCATCCTCCAAGCAGACGAGGACTGAGGCAGGTCCGCCGGGCCACGATCCGCTACCGGAAAGAGCGGTCACGACAATCAGGTGGCGGCCGGACGCGGCCAGTTGCGGGAGCACCTCTGCCACCGGCGGCGCGCAGGGAGCCACGCCGGCCAGCCAGTCCATCGCCGCCTCGCGGCCGCGGTGCTGAACTACCCCCTCCTCCCATCCGGCCAGCACGACGTCCGCCTCCCGGTCGAGTGCCGCCTGGAAGAGCGAGGCCGCCGCGCGCACGACGGCGTCCAGTTGCTCCGCGCTCTGCCGGCGATCGAGGTCAACGACGATCGCGGCGCCGGGCGTCACCGGCCGCTCGAACTCACGGACGACCAGGGCCCCGCGCCGCGCCGAAGATCTCCAGTGGATGTGGGCAGGATTGTCACCCCGCCTGTAGTCCCGCACGCCGTAGAGGTCCTCGGCCTGCCGCGTACGCGCGCCCGAGGACCCACCTTCGAGTACCGGGATCAGGTGCGCCATCACCCCTGAGGGCACCGGTCGGGTCCGCGGCCAGATCGTGACCCCTCCGGAGACGCTGACCCCTCCGGAGGCGCCGCCCCGGCCGGTGGACGGAACCTTGCGGCGCGCCGCGAACAGGCCCAGCGGCCCCCGGGACGCCACCGTCACCGCGTCGAGCGCGAACCGACCGCGGCCGGGCGGCACAACCGTCAGGTCAACCGTGAGCCGGATGCCGGGGATTACATGCGGTAGCAGGGCCCGCGCCCGCGCGCCCGACCATCCACCCTCAACAACGAGGAACCGGCCGCCCCGGGCGGATTCCAGCGTGATCTCAACCGGCAGGGGAACGCCCTCTACCCCCCGGGCCGGAGTCCGCTGCTCAATGCTCAGCCGGCGCAGAGGAACATGCGCCGTGGCCGCGCCGACGAAGAGCAGCGAGACCAGCAGGGCGTCGAGAACGAAGAGGAGCCCGGAGGCCAGGTTGGTCGCAAGCAGAAAGACCGCGCCCGCCAGCAGCAGCGTGGCGGTGCCCTCACGCGTCGGCACGAGGCGCCTCGAAGACCGGCACCGGCGTCTGCGCCAGGATCTCCACGATCACGGCCTCAGCCGAGGATGCCGGTCCGGCCTGTGATCGAAGAACCATCCGGTGGGCCATCAGTGGGACCGCCAGCGCCTTCACATCGTCGGGGGTGACGAACGAGCGGCCGGCCAGCGCAGCCCGCGCCTGCGCTGCGCGCACCAGGGCCAAGCCGCCGCGAGGGCTGCAGCCGAGCGCAACCGAAGGGTGGTCCCGGGTTGCGCCGGTAACCGCCAGCACGTACTCGCGCACCGCCGGGCTGACCACGATCGCCGCCGCGGCTTCTTGCATAGCCAGCACCTCGGAAGGCGCCACCACCGGCGTGACCGTCTCGATGGGATGGTGCCCGGCGTGACCGGCCAGCATCGCGCGCTCCGCCTCCAGCGGGGGGTATCCCAGCGATGTGGCCATCGCGAAGCGGTCGAGCTGGCCTTCCGGCAGAGGATAGGTCCCGTGATGCTCGGTCGGATTGAGCGTGGCGATCAAGAAGAACGGGTGCGGCAGCCGCCGCGCCTGGCCGTCGGCCGTGACCTGCCCCTCGTCCATCGGCTCCAGGAAGGACGACTGCGTGCGCGGCGTGGCGCGGTTCAGTTCGTCCACCAGGACCACGTTGGCGAAGATCGGGCCGGGCACGAACCGGGTCTCGAAGGTGCGTGGGTCAATGATCGAGGTACCGAGCACATCAGAGGGCAGCAGGTCCGGAGTGCACTGGATGCGCGTGAACTCCCCGCCGATCGAACGGGCCAGGGCCCGGGCCAGCATGGTCTTGCCCACGCCGGGCACGTCGCGCAACAGCACGTGCCCACGGGAGAGCAGGGCCACCAGCACCAGGTCAATGACCGCGTCTTTGCCCAGGATGACGCGGCCGATGCTCTCGCGCAGCCGGGCGATCTGGTCAGCGAGCATCGGGGGCCACCCTGACCAGTGTCAACATATATGTCACCTGTATCACCGCTGGCGCCAGGTCCAGACATTGTGCACCACGAAGTTCAGCAACCCGCCGAGGCCGATGGCGATGAGGTTCGAGAGCATCGGTATCAGCCCGACGTGCGTCAGCCCCCAGAGGAACCCCAGGTAGATCAGGTAGCCCAACCAGGTGGCCATATAGTACCTGCCCATCCGCTGCAAGAAGGAGGACAAGGCCCCTTCCTTGCGGTCGGCCCAAGTGTAGGCATTGTTCAGCAGGAAGTTGGTAAACGTCGAAACCAGACCCGCTGCAACGCCCGCCTGCATGTAGTGAACGCCCAGCCGTTGCGTGAGCAACCAGAACACGACCATGTTGACGGCCACGCCGCTGGCGCCCACGAGTAGGAACTTCCACAGCCGCGAGTCCGCGGGGCTGGCCGTGACGAGAACCGCAATGTGGCGAAACAGGTCGAGCCCCTGCCGGAGCGTCGCCTTGGTCTCTCCTGCGCCGCGCGCCTCGAAGACGTAGGGGACCTCGGCCACGCGCCGGTACCGGCCGCGCGCCAGGATCTCCAGCAGGATCTTGAACCCTACCGGTTGGAGCGTTACCCCCTCCACCACGCTCCGGCGCACCACGAAGCAGCCCGAGAGGGGATCGCTGCTACGCCGCGCGGCGCCGAGCAGCGCCCAGGCGAGCAGCCGTGTGGCCTGCGAGACCAGCCGCCGCCAGGGCGACAGCCCGGGCCGGGCCGCGCCGGGCAGGTAGCGCGAGGCCACGGCCAGGTCGGCGTGCTCCTCCTCCAGGTGGCGCATCAGGGCCGCCAACACCTCGGGGGGGTGCTGAAGGTCGGCGTCCAGCACCCCGAGCACCTCGCCACGGCCGATGCGAAACCCCGCCACCACCGCGCCGGCCAGGCCGTCTCCCCGCTCGCGGTGATGCACCGTGATCCTGGGGTCCGCCCGCGCTGCCTCGGCCAGCACCGCGTCCGTCCCGTCGGTGCTGTCGTCCACGAAGACCAGTTCATGGTCAACGGATCCCAGCGCGGTCCGCAGCGCAACCAGGAGGCGCGGGATGTTCTCCCGCTCGTTGCGGGTGGGAATGACAACCGACAGGCCTGGGGGTTGGGGCATCATCATTGTGACAGCAGCGTTGCAAGCTTGAGCAAGGCCTCCTGCACCGTGTCACCCGGAAGCGTGCAGATCCACTCCGCCTCCCGGGCCTTCCAGTCCAGGCTCTTCGCCTGGTCGGAAAGGATCACACCTTGGATTGGAAGCCCCTCAGGGATCTGAACCTCGAACGGGTACCCCTTCACTTGGCTGGTGATGGGGCACAGGATGGCCAAACCAACCTTGCCATTGTACGCGCCAGGCGACATCACCAGCGCCGGCCGTCGCCCCGCCTGTTCGCGCCCCGTCCGCGGATTCATGGAAACCCAGACCACGTCTCCTCGATCCGGTACCTTGGCCATGGCCTACCAGGCCTCGTTCCCTTGCGAAGGGCCGGTGTCCACTTCGCGATGCAAATTGCTCTTCCGGACGCCGCGCAGCAGTTCATCCAGACTGGGCGGAGTTGGGACAGCCGGCTCAACGATGAGCCTTCCTCGATGCAGCCGAAGCACAACGGGAGAGTCGTCCTCCAAGCCGACGTCGGCGGCAAAGGCCTTGGGAATTCGCACTGCAAGGCTGTTGCCCCATCGCTGAACGCGCGTCTTCATTGGGTCCTCCTTCAGCGGACTATACAATGAGTATACCACGCGTGCGGTTCATGAGTCAGCAATCCGCGCCATCACGCCTCGTCGCGATGCGTGATCCCGACGACCGCGGCCAGCCCTCGGACGAACTCGTCGAGGTCGCCCGTCGGCAGACGTCCGAGCCTGCGGCGGATGACTTGACGGGAAATCGTCGTAATCTTGGCCCGTACTACCGACGGATGAAGCAGCCCCGACGCCTCCCATCCCTGCACCAGATGGTCTTCCGGCCTCCGGGGTGCCTCGATGCGGCTCGTTATCATTGCTACGATGCAGTCGGCGCACCCGGCATGGTACTCGCGGGTGCTGATGACGAGCGCAGGCCGAAGGTGCTCGCCGCGTGCATCCGTGAACGGGAAGGGCACAGGTCGCCAGCAGCGTCCTCATCCCTGAAGCGGATCCAGGCGTCTGCTCCGCAGATACAACCACATCCCCACTGCGGCAAACGCCTCGGCCGCCACCACGGCCCAGGCCATCCCCCTCCCCCCAAACGAAGGCGCGAGCCAGATCGCCAGCGCCAGATTGAGCAACCCTGCCCCGATGACGATCCGGGTGAAGGGCCGATCCAGCCCGAGCGGGAGCATCCACTGGATGCCCAGGACGTTGCTGGCCGCGGCCAGGGGTGGGACCAGTGCCAGCACGCGCAGCACCGCGACCGCGGGCTCGAACCCCGGGCCCAAGAGCAGGCGAACCAAGACCGGCGCCCCCAGGAAGGCCGCGACCCCCAGCAGCACTCCGCCCAGTCCCATCGCGGCCAACCCCAACCGGACCATCCGGAGCGCCTCGGTGCGCGCGTGGTCGGCCAGGCGGCTGACGCGCGGGTAGAGCGCCTGACCTGCCGGACCCAGCAGCCCAATTATGGCCCTGCCGATCTTCTCCGCGCCCGCGTAGTAGCCCACAACCTGGGGCGGCGCGAACAGGCCCAGGATGAAAGCGTTGCCGGCTGTGTAGAGGCCTGCCGATGCGCGGAAGACGAACATGCTCCAGCCCATGCGCAGCGCGTCCTGGGTCGCCTGCCAGGCGGGCCACCGGATCGGCGCCTCGCGGCGGATCATGAACCACCCGCCGCAGAAGGCCAGGAAGCCCGCGGCCGCCTGCAGCAACAGCACCAGGGCCGCATCCTCCGGCGCGCGCACCAGAACGAAGATGCCCACGGTCGCCAGGGCTCTTGTCCCGGTGTCGAGCAGCGCGGCCTGCCGCATCCGCTCCATCCCCACCAGGTACCATCCGAACGAGGAACCCTGGGCGATCCCCCAGAGGTACGCGCCCCAGAGCAGCCCGGGATGCTCTCCCAGAACCGGCAGCCGAGCCGCCAGCATGAGTGGAATCGGGAGGATGAGCACCGCCAGCAGCGCCCGCGCACCCAGCACCCCTGCTGCGAGATCTGCCAGCCGGGCACGATCGCCCCTGGAACGGGCGACCTCGCGTGTGGCCGACAGGTGAAAGCCGTACTCCACCATATGCGTGATGTAGATGCCCAAGGCCAGAGCCATCGCCAGACGGCCCCAGCCGGCCGGCCCCAGCACGCGGGCAAGGTACGGCACGGTGACGAGCGGCAGCAAGTAGTTGGCCAGGTGTGCCCAGTACAGCACCAGCGCGTTCTGGGCCAGACTGTGCCGCAGGAGGCCGCGGAGCTCGTTCAGCGCGTCCCCTCCGGGGGAGACCCAGGAACCCGGGGCGATCGTGTGGCGATGAGCCGCAGGTAGCCGAGTATGGTCCTGGCCGCGGGCATCTTGCTGCGGCCGGCCTTGCGGTCGTAGCGCAGGTCGAGCGGCACCTCAACGATGCGCGGCCGGAAGACCGCGAGCTTGACCAGCAGTTCGGTCATCACCACGAACCCGGCCGACTCGATCAGGCGCGGCCCGTAAGCCGCCAGCGCCTGCCCCAGCAACTCGGCGCGGTAGGCGCGGTACCCGCACGAGTAGTCGCGGACCCCGTGTAGCCCGAAGCGCAGGCGGAGCAGCCATCCCACCCCGGCGCTGAGAAGTGCGCGGTGCGGTGGAACTCCGGCCTGAACCGCGCCGTGGACGTAGCGTGACGCGATGACCACGTCGGCCCCGCCGCGCAGCGCCTCGAGCATCGCCGGGATCTGCTCGGGCGAGTGTGTGTTGTCGGCATCCATGGTGACGATGACGCCCGCTGGCCCATCCGGCGCCGCCTCGCGGCAGGCGTGCTCCAGGCCGGTGCGGATCGCGGCGGCCAGGCCACGGTTTCGTCGATGAACCAGCACGGTCAGGGGGATGCGGCCCGCGAAGCCCTGCGCGAGCTCGCCGGTCCCGTCGGTGCTGCCGTCGTCCACCACGACGACACGCACGGCCGCCATGTCCGCAAGCCGCCTGCCGAGGGCCTCGATTGCTTCCAGCAGCGGCGGCAGCCCGGCGGCCTCGTTGTAGGCGGGGAGCACGATCCAGACGGCCACTCCTGCCGGGTTCGTCTCGCCGGAGCCGATTCCTGCGCCGTACGCGGTGCCTTGGCGCCGCGTCGCCCCTGAACCTCAACTCCGTCCCGGACGTTTTATTATGTACTTGAATTTATGGAAATCTGAGTTAGAATGCATAATGTGACCTTCAATCCTCTCCAGAAACGGGAGATCTTTCACCTGGCGTTCCTGCGGGCGCTCGCTCGCTCGGTGCCTCTGTCGGCCTTTGTCGTGAAAGGCGGGGGCAATCTTCGCTTCTTCTTCGGAAGCATCCGCTACTCCGAAGACATGGACCTCGATGCGGCCGGCATCGAGGTCCACGTGCTGCGCGACAAGGTCATGGCGATCCTCACCTCCTCCGCACTGGCCGATACCCTGCGGACCTTCGGGATCGAGCGCATCGAGCCTCCGGCCATCTCGCGCGCCAAGCAGACCGAAACGGTGCAGCGATTCAAGGTGCACCTCATCACGTCTGCAGGGGAAGACCTGTCTACCAAAGTTGAGTTCTCAAGACGCGGGTTGGACTCGCCGCTCCGATCGGAAGCCATCTCGGCCTCGGTGCTTGCAGCCTACCGCATGACTCCCCTGATCGCGCCCCACTACACGGCGCCTGCGGCGGTCCGCCAGAAGATTCGGGCCCTGGCCTCCAGGCATCATGTGCAAGGGAGGGATATCTTCGACCTCTACATGCTGAGCACGCACCCAGAAATCGCGAACGTCAATCTCGCTGATGGCATCCCACGATCAATGGCCCAAGTCGCCCGGGAGAGAATCTTCGCGGTGGGCTACGAACAATACCGGGACACCGTCGTGGCCTTCCTCGGGCCCGAGGATCGAGCCGCGCATGATTCGAGTCAGATCTGGGACGAGATCCGACTTCGCGCGGTCGCCCTTCTTGAGCAGAGGGCTCAGGATGACCGGTAGGATCTCCGTCCCACAGGCCATCCAGGCCATCGGCCGACCGGTGTTCACGACCCGGGAGGTCGCGGCAGTTCGCGGGGGTTCGGTCTCGGCCACGAGCCAGGCGCTGAGGCGGATGGAACGGCAGGGCCTGCTCGTCAGTCCGGCGCGGGGCATCTGGTGCGTCCCGACCGATCCGCGGTTCACGCCTCTTGCGCTGGTGCCCTACCTGGCCGGCGGCCACCAGGCGTATGTCTCCTTCTTCTCTGCCCTGCATCTTCACGGGCTCATCGAGCAGATCCCGCAGGTCGTCTATGTCGCCACGACCGGGCACCCCAGGATCAGAAGGACACCGGCGGGATCCTACTCCTTCCATCGCATCCATCCGCGCTTCTTCGCCGGCTTCGACTGGTACCGCGGCCGGCAGGAGTTCCTCATTGCCGGCCCCGAGAAGGCGCTGGTGGATTGCCTGTACCTATCGAGCAGGAGGGGGAGGCGCTTCGCGCACTTTCCGGAGATCGGTTTCGGCGAGAAGTTCAGCTTTCGCCGCGCCGCTGAGTGGGTGGAGCAGATTCCCTACAGGAACATCCGTGAATATGCCTCGGCACGTCTGGAGGCGCTCAGACGGAGAAGTCGGGAGAGGTCCCGTGGTCTCCCAAGAAGCGACGATTGACGGTTCTGCCCAGGCGCGTGCCCCCGAGCCCCTTGCATACCCGATGGGAATACCTTACGATATACCTTAAGGTGATCCGTATGCGATATGTTCCCGTAGAGGAAGCCCGGAAGAAGCTAGGCGCGCTCCTCCGTCAGGCGCGGGCGGGTGAAACCGTCGTGCTCGGCCGCCGTGGCGCCGACCAGGCCGTCCTGCTGTCCGCCGAGGAGTACGAGCGGCTCCGCCGGGTCGAGGAAGATGCGGCGCGGGCTCGGCTGGAGGCAGCCCTGACCGCCATTGCCGCGGATGTCCGGCGGGCTCGGCTGGCTCCGCGCGTTGTCGAAGAGGCCGTCCGCGCAGCCCGTCGGCGGTGAGGATTGTCCTCGACACCAACACACTGGTCTCGGCCATCGGCTGGGATGGCCCTCCGCGGCGCGTCCTTCTGGCGACCGTTGCGGGCAGGCACCACCTGATCACCACGCCCGACCTCCTGAACGAACTGGTCGCAGTGCTCCGCTACCGTAAGCTACAGCCTGTCGCAGCGCATCCCCTGCTGCCGGCGGTGCTGGCCTGGCTCCACCGTCCGGAGCACATCGTCCTGCCGTCGGCGCGCCTGCGCATCATCGCCGACGATCCCGCCGACAACATGGTGCTGGAAGCCGCGATGGCCGGTGGGGCCGATGTCATCGTCTCCGGCGACCGGCACCTCCTGGCGCTACGCGAGTTCCAGGGGATCCGTATCCTCACCTCCCGGCAGTTCGTGGGGCGGTACGCTCGCAGCGAGGAAGAGGGCTAGCCCGAGACATCACGCTGCCGTGGACCACCTGCCCGCTCGATCAAGGCGAAGTGCCGGTCTCCCGCATGCCAGATCTCGCAGTCCCGGGCGCGGGCGAGACCCGCGGCGGCGCACGCCTCCCACGAGGCGTCGAGCAGCTCCATTGCCCGAATCCGTTCGACGGCCGCGGCATGGGCCGGAAGACGCTCATCCAACCCGGCCGGCAGTTCCACCACGACAGGCGACGCCGTCACAACAAGGCCCTCGGCCAGCGCGGCAGCGTGCCTCACCGCCCGGCGCGCATGGCATCGAGCTGCCGTCGCGTGAGGCGAATGTTCACCCGGCCCGCCATCGCGGCTAGCTCCGCGAGCTTGCGGCGCCGGACGGCTTCTCGAAGCGCCATCTCAATGGTCTCCCGCTTCGTGCGGGCGCCCGTCAGCCGCCGTGCCTCGGCAAGCAGCGCGTCGTCAATCGTCACCATCATGCGCGGCATGTCATACACCTCCCGATACACCTGGCTATACACCAGGCCGCGGCGGAACGGAACACGGAAGCCATCTCGCCTAGCCTCATCGGAACCGGTCACATACCCTCATTCTTGCCGGAGAGCAGCGCCACCCCCTCGGATGGGAACCGTTCATCGAAGGTGTAGACAGCCGGCACTCCCAGCGACCGGGCTGCTGCCCAGATCATCGCGTCCCCGAACGAGATCCGCCCTGACGCGCGGCACATGATCAGTCCGAGCAGAACGTATTCCGCCTCGGCGCCCAGCACCATGATGTTTCGTCGCTGGATCAGGGCTACGAGAGCGTCAACAACCGCTTCCCGCGGCATGCCGTAGACGCTGGTGAGGACGTACGCGGACTCGACGATTCCGACGTCGGTAACGCCCAGCACCAGGTTGCTGTCAATGAGACCGCGCGCGCGCCCCGCCTGTTCTGCGGGCTGACCGGTCAGGTAGCGTACGATGAACGATGCGTCCAGTACCCCGCTGGGACCCGTCATGGCGATCGCCGTGTCTGCCTACGGCGCGACGGGGTCCGCTCCTTGTCCTTCGCGGCCGCCTCCCACGCCGCGCGCTTGACCTCCGACCACGCCCGTGTAGCCGCACCCCGACTGAGGTGGCTGGAGAGCACCCCGAAAAGCGACTCGCTGTGAGCAGGTGGGACGAAGCGGATCTCCACGCGGTCGCCAACAAGCGTCTGGATCGCAACGGCCCCGGGCCGGATCCCCAACCGATTGCGGATCTCCCTCTCAATGACAACCTGACCCTTGGTTCCCACGAGTGTCGGCATGGTATCCCTCCCGGGAGGAGTATAACATATCCGCTGAAGTCATACGATCAAACTCTATGACCGCATCCGACACTTCGGCGCAATCAGAGCCAGTCGATCCTCACAAGTTGCGCGGCTGACCGGAACTCGGGATCACCTGTGACAAGCACCGCATCTTCCCTGATCGCGGTGGCCACGGCAAAGGCATCGGCATACGCGATGGGAAACCGGGCCTTGATCCTGGCGGCATCGAGCACATCGTCGAAGGAGTTGGACACGGCCCGGATCGGCAGAGTCTCGATCCGGCGAAGGACCTCGTCCGCCTGTTCCAGAGACCGCCCCCGCGCCGTGATGCAGTACACTTCACCGATGTTGATCTCGTTCATCAGGAGAGGCTCCTCTGCGGCGGCGCGCAGGAGCCGCCGCACCTTTTCGAACCCCTGTTCTCTGTTGAGGAAGGCCAGTAGCGCGAAGGAATCGAGCACCCAGCGTTGCGCCGCGGGCATTGTCCCGTCTCCTCTCTTCGATCAGAACCTCGGTCAGGGGAGGACCGCCCTGGAGCATGCCGCAGGCGGCCTCGATCGGATCGTCGGGAACCGGCTCGATCACCACCCTGCGGCCGCCGGCCGGGGTCACCAGGACCATGCTCCCAGGCCGGAGCCCGATCTTCTCGCGCAGATGGGCCGGGATCACCACCTGCCCCTTAGGCGAGGATTTAACGACGGCCATGATCGTTCTCCTGTTCTGGAGATCGTTAAACAACCTACCAAGTAGTTTAACGCCCGCTCCCAGAGGTCGTCAAGCGCTCACTTATCCTGCAGCCGCTCCACCAGAATCAGCCGGACCATATTGACGGCCTCCTGACGCCGGACCTCGAACCCCCTGCTGCCCAGGGCCTCCAGCAGGGCTCCAACCGCAGGCGGCACCGGCGGCACGGTCAGGATCCACACGCGCTGGTGCCGCGCCAGCCCGTCGGCAACCTGCGCCAGGCCCGCGCCACCCGGCCCTTCGACGTCCCCCTCGCCCCGCGGCGTCAACACGATGCGCGGCTGTGGACCGTGGAAGTAGTAGTTGACAGGGATCCGCGAGAACCCCGGCAGAAAGGCGATCGCATCGTCGGGCCGCGCCTGCTCGGCGAGCGTGCGTGAGACCAGGCGCCAGTCGAAGACGTCCAGGCGGGGCTGACGGTGGAATGCCATCGTGCCTGCGGCGTTTGGAATGAGCACGAGGATCGGCAGCAGCAGGCCAGCGACGATTCCCCATCGCTTCGGGCCGCCGGCCAATGCCGCAGCCCCACCGGCCACCAGCAGCGCCACCGGAGGCACGATGAAGAGCAGGTAGCGCGGTGCGTAGACGTTGAGTCCCAGCGAGACCGCGAACGCGAGAACCGGCGGCCCGAGCGCAGCGGCGATCAGTGGGGCGATGGTATCGCGCCGAATGTTGGAACCGCGAACAGCCGCGACCACCAGTGCAACTGCCGCGATCAACCCGATCACGGCGATCCAGGGCGTCCCCGCGGCCTGGATCGTGGTTAGCTTGGGACCCCAATGGTCCAGGATCGGCCGGCCTACTGTCATTGCCGCCAGCGTGTCAACCAGGGTGGTTGGCGCAAGCGGAACCCGGTGCGCGGGCCATGCCCGGCCTCCTGCGAGCTGCTGTATGAAGCACGGCATCCAGGGAAGGAAGAGAAGCACGACCCCCAAGGAGGCATAGACCCAACGCCGCCACTGTTCCGAGTCCGTGCGCCTCCAGATGAGGTAGCCCATCTGCGAAGCGACAACGAAGAACCCGAAGTAGTGGGAATACAGCATCGCCGCGGTGGCGACCGCGTAGGTGACCCACGCCCTGCGGTCCCCAGAGATGCCGCCATCGTCGCGTCTGTCGCCGCCGGATGCCGCCCCCCACAGCGCCCACCACGAGAGCAGGGCGGTCAGCGTCAGCAGCCCGTACATCCGGGCTTCCTGCCCGGCGGCCACCTGCGAAGGCGCCACTGCCACCAGCAGCGCGGCGAAAAGCGCCGGGCCCGCGCCGACCAGGCGGCGGCCAAAGGCCCAGGTCACGGCGACGACCGGCACGCTGATCAGCACGGACAGAACACGCACCGCGGCCTCGCCGCTCCCGAAGAACGCCATCCAGAAGTGCAGCAGCAGGTAGTGCAGCGGCGGGTGCGGGTCGTTCGCAGCCACCAGGGCCAGCATGCGCTCCAGCGGCTGAGAGGCCAGGAAGACGCTGACGGTCTCGTCGAACCACAGCGACTTCGCGGTCAGCCCCCACAGCCGTAACCCGGCGGATAGGACCACGACCGCGGCCCAACCGATGCCGACAGCCCTCCCGGTCATGGCGCTCCCTGCCCCTCTCCTCTTGTTAGGAAGAGGACCTGGTCCACCAGCGCGTCCTCACCCGGGAACTCCGCAGCAAGGCACTCGAGGGCGAGAGAGAGATCGCCCACCGACCGCTGAGAGACGGTTCGCTCGCTAACCAGCACGATCCCCCAGTGAGTGAGGCCCTTCCGCGCCCACTAGCCCGCGGGATGCCGAAGGGCTATCTCTTCCTCGACCCTCTTCTCGAGCGCGAGGCGGTCATCTATCTCCCGCGGGTAGCAGCTGTAGTAGTGCAGGGCCGCGTCGACCTGACGCCGCGACAACTGGGGCAGCGTCTGCACCACTGCCTCGACGTCCCCGGCACAGACCCCCAAGACCCGGACTACCTCCCATACATCAACCCCGGTCCCTGCCACGGTCGCACGCCGGCCGGTGGGGCCGTCCGTGAAGACGATACCCGGGCACCGCCGCTGGCGAAGGCCTTCTTCGATCAGGATGGAAGCCACCCTGCTCGCAGGACGGTCCAGGAGTCTGCCAAGAGCCCTGACCTCCCTGAGGGTTTCATCCGCGAGCCGTATGCTGAAGGGTTGGCCCCTTGGCATGACAGAAGCCTCCGTAGCCGGGTGTGGAGCACCCGGCGTTCGCTGTAGTATACCTCACTACATCACACTACGCGGTGACCGCCCTCGCGTCAAGGCGGCGGCGACCTGCGTCATCACTGATCGAGATCGAGCGACCACCGCAGCTCGCGACCGATCGCTTCCATGTCCACCTTCGGCATGGAACCCAGCTTCCGGTGCGCCATGTCCCCCTTGATAGTGCGGACGATCCCCGTAGCTAACGACGGAAGTGGGTATCCACTTCACTCCAGTATCCCCAACATGTAGTATTGGGGCGTGGCCGAGCCCGAGTACCCACGAACGGCTTGCGCAAGCCATCCAGGTCGCGGAGAACTGCGGTACGTAGGCGTGAAGGCGAACAGGAAGGCGGCTACTTCATTAACGAAAAGTCCTTCCTAGTCGCGCTTAGAAGCTGGAACGTTGCCGAAAGCGGCAAAGGCGAGGGTTTTTGAGAGAAATTCTGCGAGAAGTGGTGGATTGCAAATCCCACCACTTCTTTGGTCTTGGGGTCGATGTGGACAAATACCCCATGCTCCAATTCGCGGCTCACATAAACTTGAGAGGGGTCCTTCACCATTTCAAGAATGTCGGCCTCCGAATCGTAGAAGGCCCTGATGCCTACGTTTCCGGCCATATCACAACCTCCCCCTTGCGAAAGCGATCTACAAGATACGCGGTCATCACCCTGCGCGGACTGCCGTCTTCGGCACAGACCAGGATGTACTGGCCCTTGTACCTCCGATATCTTTTCCCCACTTGGCGATAGTAGTAGACATCGCTGTCCTCAGCCGTGATGCACTCGGGCTTGGAGCAAGCAAGACGAAGTTCTCCGGCTAATTGTTTGAAGAAGTGGCGACGTAGTTGGATGTGTATCCAACGACGTTTTGTGAGCACGACAACATGCCCGAGAGGGTCAGTGACTCGCCAAACCTCTTCGTCACCTGGGGCCACGGTTAGGGGTTTCTACTTTGGCCCCCTCCTCCTCCTGCCAACGCCATTAGGAGAACGTTAAGGAGGGTCTTCGTGTTCCCGGCAAACTGGGACACTACCTGCCTCCATGCCCTCGCGGGCCGCCTGCTCCTGCATCCCCGGCAGGGCATGGGCATAGGCGCTCATCGGCGGCTCCAAGCCCCCGACACCACAAGATATGGGGTCAACTGGAGCGAAGTGGATACCCACTACGACGGAAAGAGCAGCCCGGCTTCCTTCCACCCGGCGATCAGGTGATCGCCGGGAAGCCGGCGCTGCACGTTGCTGGTGATGGCGGCCACGATGATGTCGCGCCAGGCCTGGTGATAGGCGCGCGCGCTGACCACGACGGCGGGGCGCAGTTTCCTCCCCGGCTCATCGGCGAACACGAATCCTACTAGAACGACGTCACCCCGATCACAGACGATCATAGGCCGCGTCCTGCGGGTTGTCCCACAGATCCGCCAGCACCGGATCGGCCGCGGCGGTCATACCGAGCGTGGCCCGCACGTCATCGCTCAGGTCTTCACGGAGCCGCTCCTCGATGGCCGCCAGCACGTACTCGCGTATCGTGAGGTCGCGCTGCGCCGCCACCACTCGGAGACGCCTGCGGACTTCGGGTGTAACATCAATGCTGATCCTGGGCCGCTTCGAGGCTGAACCCGCGATCCGCGGCATATCTGACCCCCCGGCGAAACTCGTCCTTTAGCGGCAGATTGTCACAAAGACACCTTGGTGTCAACCTACACATAGTCATCCAGCAGGATGACCACCGGGGCATCAGGGATCGGCCTCCGGAAGACAGGGTCGTTTGTGACGAGCGCGCCTGCGCCGTGCACCATGGCCGTGCCCAGGACCAGCGCGTCCGGCATGCGCAGGCCGAGCGCCCGGAGCCGGGCCGCCCGCTCAGCGATCGGCACCGTCACGTCCGCCAGCACCGCATTGGGCATCCCTCGGAGGAACGCGGCCGCGCGGGCCGCCTTCGCCTCGTCCCGTGCCATGTACGGGCCGGCGAGAATCTCGACGACCGACACCGTTGAGACGACCAGGCGGAACTCCCCCTCGGCCAAACGGGTCAAGAGCGCCATCGTGAGATCCACGTATGATGCCAGACCCTCCAGGTGGTAGAGCAGAACGTTGGAGTCCACCGCAACCAAGGTGTGAGGCCGAAGCGCGTCCAGGAAACGCTCCGTGTCCGCCCGCACGCCCTACGGCCACCCTTCGCGTTCCCGATCTAGGTAGCCGCGGATCTCTTCCGGGCTGCGGCCGTAGGTGCCTGCGAGGATACCCGCCGTCATCTCGGCGTAGCGGCGGGCGCTGACAAAGACGGCCTCGTCCTCACGCAGGATCCACACCCCCCGGTCTCCGGGCTTGAGCGCGAGCTGCTCGCGCACCGCGGCCGGGACGCCGACCTGTGACTTCTGAGTGAGCCGAGCCGGGTAGGCGGTCTGCCTATCTGTATTACCCATGGCATATCACCAGGGAAATAGTAAGGGGTATTACCGATCTGGTCAAGTGTAGTGAGGCGGTTTCTGGAGGACGCCAGGGCCCATGAGGGTATGCCGACTCCCCGCGCCTGGATCGAGGCCACCGGCCCAACCGTAGCCCGCCTGGCGGCCGCCGGCACGTCGGTTGGGACCCGGTCCATCGTTGAGGCCATCGAAACAGCGCGGGATGAGCGGACCGCGGATGCTGCCGCGGGCGGCCCTGAGGACCTGCGGTGAGGGCCGTCCTGGACGCTTCTGTGGTGGTGCGGGCCGTGCCCCCCCCACCTGCTGCCGTTCGAGGTTGCAACCGCCATCCGACGGCTTGAAGCAGGCGGGCAAATCTCGACCGAGCATGCCGAAGTGGCCCTAATCGGGGCGCTGCGCCTGCGGGTCACGCTGCGCACCCCGCGCGACCTCCACATCAGGTCCCTGAACCTTGCCCTGGAAACCCCCTAGGGATTGGGGACCTCCAGGTCGCGGCAGATCTTCCTGGCCAGGCCCTCGTTTGTCTCACGGTGACGGAAGAAGCTCACACCCGTGCTGCTCGAGGTGCCGAACAAGTTCCCGCCGCTTCATGCGGTCGGGAGGGGCTCCCTAATAACCTCTTGACCTTCAAGGCTCTCCTCCGTCAAGATCCGATTCGCCTCCAGAACAAGCTCGACTGCCTCCTTCAGGTTCTCTCTGGCCTCCTCAAGGGTCGAGCCCTGCGTGTTAGCGCCCGGCAGCTCTTCCACGAAGGCGACGTAGCCCTCAGGAACCTTGACGTAGACCGCCGTGAACCTCATCATGTCGCACACCTCTCAAGTATTCTACGCCACGAGGAGGCTTGAAGCCAGATGTGGCTAACTACTCGCCCGTGCCCGCCCCTGCGAGGTTGTCAATGAACTCGCGCGGGGTCACGATCCTGATGCCCTCGAAAACCCCGAGGGGCAGCAGGTGTGTTCTGTCTCCGGTGACGAGAAAGTCAACGCGGGCCGCGACTGCGTACTCCAGTATCCGGTGGTCGGCCTCGTGAGCCAGAACCCCTGAGATCCTGGCAGAAGGCCTGACGAGTGAGGCAACCGCTCGAACCTCGGCAAGAGCGTCACGGACCCGGCTTTCCGGCCAGCCGAAGGTCTTGCTGAGGACCGACCGAAGCTCAGCCAGGATCGCCGGGCACACGAACAGATGCACGACGCCCGCGCGCGCGAGTGCCAGGATGGCCTCGGGCGTGCCGCCGAACACGATCGCCGACACGTAGACGTTGGTGTCGGCGACGACCCGGATCACGCGCCGCCCCGCCTCCGTCCGGTCGCAACCTTGTCAAGCAGCCGCTGGAGATCCTCCTCCGTTCTGATCCCCATTCGTTCCGCTGTCTCAGCCCCCCACCGGCGCAGGCGCTGCCAGCGAGCGGAGGCTAGGTACTGCTGAAGCGCCTCGCGGACGAGCGCGCTGCGCGTGCGGGACTCTTCTCTGGCCACACGCTGGGCCTCGCGCAGCAGGTCTGTCGGCAGCGAGACGGTGATCGGCCTGGTGGTCCGCATCCTGCTCCCTCCTCGGTATTACTCAGTAACATCTTGCTGGTTCCGGCGGCACCCGTCAACCAGAGGCTCAGTTCTCAGATCCTCGAGATGCACGAGATCCGATTCGCTGGACCCCAGCGGTGATTGGTGAGCACGTGAGCGCACGCGTGGCAGAGCCGACCGTCCGCATGCTGTGCGAGATGATCGAGGGCGAGGCGGGCGCGCTGGTTGGCGCCGGCAGCGGCGTTCCTCTGGCTGTTGGGCGGCTAGCTGGTGTGGGTCGAGATGACTACCGATACGCCGCGCTGCGGGGCAGCACGCGCAGGATACGCTTCATCGGCCAAGCCGACGAAGCACTTCATCGTGAGGGATAGTCTCGCTCTCCCCGCGGGCTTCTTGGACGGCGGCAGCCTCTTCTGGCGTTTCAGGCTCGTCATCCTCGGGAGCGATCGTTAGGGCCAGGTCTACAGGGTCAATTGACGCCCCAGCCTTCAGCGCTCGCAGCAGCTTTTCGGCTGCGCCCGCCCGGCTCTCGGGCAGTTCGTCTACAAGCCGATGGAGCTGCTCTCTGATGGTCATGAATGTCCGCCTCCGGCTGAGGGCCCTCACGTTCACGGTCGCCCGCCTCAGACACAGTCAAGACTGAGCCGGCCCTCGCCCTCCGTATTCTACCCCAGGAACGGCGCTATCGAAACTGCTCCCGCCGCCTGGGAGACTGTCAATCCCAGGGTAGCACTTCCCTTGGCCTATGATGTTGGTGTTCGACTCGCTGGCCTCCCTCGCTCCTTGACATGGCTAGAGCCAGGACTCTGTACTTGCCGATAATACAGGTGAGGAGGCAGTTAGAGGGATGGCGGGCAGCCGGCGATTCCGCAGACACCCTAGCCACAGGCTCACCGTGGTCCATCCAGGATAGCCCGCTGGATGTACATAAAGACCCAGTAACATGGACAATCCGATGTACAGGAAGGGGGAGTGAACGGCGTGCTTGATCGTCTGACAGAAGCAAACCCGTGGTGGCGTGGAGCAGCGGCGGTCGCAGAAGACCCCCACCTGCAGCAGTATGAGGCGGCACCGATTCGCTGGACCCCAAGGGTCTGCGCTGAAGCTGATGATCCGGCAAAGCCTACGCGAAACCCCCTATGAAGGCGTGCTGTACTACGCCTGCGACCTCGACACCGACCCGGACGTAATCCGTCAGGCCGTACAGACGGCGAAGCGGCTCCGCCCCCAGTCTCGGCGCTGGCGCATATTCCTGGACGAGGTTTCGGCCATTCCCCGATGGCCTCAGGCGGTGAAGTGGCTTAGAGACAACACACCGGCCAGAGAGGATACCTTCATCCTAACGGGGTCCTCGGCCATCGAGGTCGCGGCCGGCGCGGACAGGTTGCCTGGACGCCGAGGACGCGTCGCACGGCCGGACCGAATTCTCCTACCGTTGTCGTTCGCAGACTTCGCGCGACTGCACGGGGTGGCACCGCCTGTGGAGATGGCAGTGTCTGCTTTCCTGGATCCGGCGGCACAGCGTGAGATAGAACCGATGCTGCTCCACCAGCCACAGCTTCAGGGACTGCTCGAGCGGTACATGCGCGTCGGGGGGTTCCCCGCGGCGGTGATTGATGAGCACGTGAGCGGACGCGTGGCCGAGTCGACCGTCCGCATGCTGTGGGAGATGATCGAGGGCGAGGCGCAGCGGCACCGGCGTGATCCGGTGCGCCTGTTCCGCACGCTCGAGCACATCGTGACCAGCTTGTCGGGCCCCACGGAGTGGACGGCCCTGGGGGAGGCGATCGACGCCGACAGGCGCACGGCCGAGGAGTACGTGCGCCTGTTGGCCCGCATGTTTCTCGTGGTGGTGCTGTTTCGCCGTGATCCGCCAGGCGCGGACTGAACCCAACATACCCGGCCTGGTCGAGAGCGTCGTCCTGACCGCGCTGTTTCGCAGCGAGGAACGGCCGTTGGCGGAGGAGTTCGCCGTCCCAAGAGCGTTGTTCTATTGGCGCTCCAAGGCAGGAGGCGAGGTGGACGCGCTGGTTGGCGCGGGACGCGAAACCATCCCCGTAGAGGTCAAGTATCGAGCCCAGGTGCGCGGCCGCGATCTTGCACCCCTGGCCCGCTCCTTTCCGCGTGGCATCGTCGTCACCCGCGACGCGCTCGACCTCAGCAACCCACGCTTCCCCCGGGTGCCGGCAGCGATGTTCCTCTGGCTGCTCGGCAGGGGACGCACGTCGAACGGTCTTACGGGGCTTCCATCTCCATCCGATCCAGGAAGGCGCGCGGCGTGAGCACAGGCGCCCGTCACCCGCGCCAGCGCTACGAGGTAGTCATCGCCGGGATCCGGCGAAAGCCCGCGGGCATCAGAGGGGTCTTCGGCGGTGGTGGCCATCCGACGGAGGAGGTCAACGTAGACCGCCGCATCGTCCTCGCTGACATACCTATCCCGAGGTGAGGGAGACGACCAGCAAGCCGGGGTCCAGAACCGCCCGGTGCACTACTCTCTCGATGCGTGGAGCTCGTCGTAGGCCAGTGCGAGCGCCTCGTCCTCACTCAGCTCGCTACTCTTCCATGCCCTGGTGACCGCCTCGATCCCCAGGTAGCCCCGCAAGGCCTCCTCGAAGACCTGGTACTCTTTCTTGCCGGTACGCACCGCGGCTATCTTGGCCAGGCGCAGCAGGCTCTCGTCTATGTAGACGGTGGTCTTCTTTCGCGTCATGGATTCATCATGTGGTGTCTCGTTCTTTCCGTCAAACCGCCATTACCCCGGGCAGCGCTCTGCCATGGCTTGTTGACACGGCCAGGCAGATAGGATTGAACGTATCTACTCGTACGACGAGGAGTTCAACCGGGCGGTGCGCGACCTCTTCCGAGATCCAGAGCAGCGGCTGTAGGAGCGGGAGAGCGCCGTTCTTACGGCAGTGACTGAGCGCGCTGCGCCGATCCGTCGTCGTTCAGGTGCAGCGTGATGATGGAGTCGCCCGGTGCGCCCAGGGGGCCGCACTTGGGCGGCGCCCCGGCCGGGTTTCCACTGGCCCTGAACTGGATGCCGGTGGCAGTGCCGGCGGCGGCCAGATCGTAGCTCCAGCAGGCACCGCCGGGTGCGATGAACCCCATGGCGGAGGCGAAGTTGGCGTTGGTGACCCCTTCCCAGGTGCCGTACTGCTGGTAGTAGGACCACGCCTGCGACCTCAACTCGCTGAGCGCCTTCTCGGCCTCCGGAATCAGGGCGCCGCGCCGCGCACCCAGATACCGCGGAACCGCCACTGCGATCAGGATCCCCAGGATCGCGATTACGACGACCAGCTCGATCAGGGTGAAGCCGCGATCCTGCCGGCGAAGTGCCACCTGTGTCACCCCTCCCGGGCCCGTTCCACTGCGACATCATATCGCGAGGCGGCCTGCCCCACGGGTGCCCTTGAGTTTCTGTTCCCCGGAGGCTGCTCCGCTAGACCTCGGGCCCGGGCAGCGCCGAAGCCGAGCAGAGCCCAGAAGACGAACGACGAGCCCTGGTACCCGGGCTGAACCTGAAGCACCAGCAGAAACGCCAGGGCACCGGCCGCGGCGCCGGCAGCCCCCAGGTCGCCCCGGGCGGCCGCGCGGAAGGCTGGGGCCAACAGGGCCACGAGCAACCACAGGTAGGCGGCGAGCCCGAGGATTCCGGCCGCGACCGCCATTTCCAGGAACTCGTTGTGAGCCCGATCATAGCTGAACAGAGGGGGGAGCGTCTTCCCGGCGTAGATCCTGGCCTCCCTCGGGTCGCTCATGTTGGGGAAGTACCGGAACGAATCCAGGCCCTGCCCTAGCCAGGGCCGCCGCATCCAGGCCCGGACCGCGCCCCGCCAGAGTGAAAGCCGCACCTGCACGCCGCCGCCGTGCTCCAGTGTCATCGCCAGCCGTTGCGTCGGCTGCCGGGCGTCGGGGTGGATCTCGCCGGGGACACGCCGGAGCGCCGTGCCGTCGGCAGCGACGCGGATTAACACCTGCTCGTCAATTGTGCGTGCGAATGGCCCGACCTGCGCGGCATACAGCAGTGTCAGCGCAGCCATCAACCCACCGACAGACGCAGCCCACCAGCGCCGTGATGCCCCGTGCCGTGCCAGGACCACCGCTGCGAGCAGCCCGACCCCCAGCCACGACGCGACCCACCCGGCGCGCGACCCAGTGACCAGCACTCCCAGGAAGAGTGAACCGATCAGGAAGACTGCCGCCATTCGCGCCAGCCTGCCCCCGGCAACGAGCATGGATGCTGCTGCCACCGGAATGACCATGGCCAGGTACCCGGCGAGGAACGCTGCGTTGCCCAGAATCGCGAACGGCCGCAGGTAGCCCCGATAGCCCCACACGGGATCCAGGCCGGCGAACTGGATCAGGGCGTAGATGGCGTTACCTGCCGCGCCGATCAACAGTGCCGCGGTGAAGCGGCGCTGGAACCCAGGGGCTGCCCTGAGTTCGTGGGCCGCGACTCCGGCCACGATTAGGTAGCAGAGGATGGTCGCCAGCCCCTCCCTGCGGATCAGGTTTCCCCAGAAGGCAACGTGAGGGTTTGGTGCCTGCCAGGTCGCTATGCCCAGGACAGCGGACAGGACCAGGAACGGGAGTACCAGGCCGGGCTCCGGACGCGGGGAGGACCGGCGGTCGAGCACATACCGCAGTCCCCACAGGACCGCCGTCAGGGCACCCACAGCCCACACCGCGTTCCGCTTGGCCTCAAGGAACGTGCGTACTGGATCCAGGGGGTCGAAAACCAGGGGGACCAGCGCCACG
This sequence comes from bacterium, assembly GCA_031082185.1. NCBI lineage: Bacteria > bacterium. Next base: position 23,221 of record JAVHLI010000007.1, read on the forward strand.
CTGACCACAAGCAGCCAGCGCAGCGCTGAGGACAGGAGGTCGGTCCGGGTTCCTGCTGTGTCGGTCACGAAGCCGGGTCTCCTCAACCATTCGGGTCCAGAAAGCGGAGTGACCCGACATGCGGGCCACTCCTGCTCCATATCAGGTGTGCCGGATTGCTACGGCAGTGTCTGCGAGCGGGCGGACGAACCGTCGCTGTTCAATATCAGCGTGATGGTCGCAAGGTTCACCGGGCCGCACTTGGCCGGAGTGCTGTCGCCGGTGGCCCGCATAGAGATGAGGGCTCCTGTAGAGGACGGGAAAGAGTAGGCCCAACATCCCTTGTCATCGGGTGGCGCGACGAACCCCAAAACCGTCGCATCGCCACCGCCCGCGAACGTCCCGTACTGCTGGTAGTAGGCCCATGCGAGCGTCTTGATCTCCTGCAGCACGTTGTCGCCCTCTGCGATCAGGGCGCCGCGGCGGGCGCCGAGGTACCGGGGCACCGCCAGGGCAATCAGGATGCCGAGGATTGCGAGCACGACGACCAGCTCGATCAGCGTGAAGCCGCGCTGCCCCCTCTTCTTCCAGAAGTACTTCATCATCGCCTATCCCTCCTTGGGATCTTTCTCCTCACGCGCACTCCGTACCAGAAACAATCAGACCAGGGGATCAATGATCCTCTTGCTCTTCGACCGTCCTCCCTCCGCCCATCACCTCCCGCTCCCCGACGTCATCCATCTTCTTGCGCCGCTGTTACTGGTTATGCCCACGCCGACCGCCTCTTAGACCGGCGTTCGACGCTTCGCCGGGTTCCTCACACCCACCACACCCGGAGTCCTGCTGCCTCGGCGCTCGAGCGCTGCCGGGCGTCTGAGGTCAGGAATGGAACGCCCGTCCCGCTCCTCACTCACAATGCGGGAGAGGGGCTTACCCCGGGAAGCCACCGGCCTAGCTGACGGCATGCGGCCCTCCCGCTGCGCGGCCTCGACAAACCCTGCCCGCACCACCCGGTCCAGCGTCACCCCGCCGCTCCCGACCGCCCGCAGAGGGCTGATCACGGCGATCGGCCGCCCCCGGTCGGTGAGGACGACCTCCTTCCCGGCGCGCACGGCGCGAATCGCCTTCGAGAACCCCTGGTTCGCCTCGCGCAGGCCCAGTCGCATGGGGACGACCGGGGTAGCCTACTTCACCCCTGTCGCGAGCTGGAAGATGGGCATGTAGAGCGAGATCACCATCGCGCCCACGATCACGCCCATGAAGATGATCAGGATCGGCTCGAGCAGCGAGGTCAGTCCGGCCACCATCGCATCGATCTCGACGTCGTAGAAGTCGGCCACCTTCTCCAGCATCTGCTCGAGCGCGCCGGTCTCCTCGCCCACCTTGGCCATCTGCACCACCATCGGCGGGAAGACGCCCGAGAACTGCAGCGGTATGGCGATCGTCTGTCCCTCGCGTATGCTACTGCGCACCGCGTCAATCGCGTTGGCTATCACCGTGTTGTCAATTGCCTTGGAGACTACCTCGAGAGACTGCATGATCGGCACGCCGCTGGCGATCAGGGTGCCCAGCGTGCGGGTGAACCGGGCGATCACGATCTTGCGGTTCAGTTCGCCCACCACCGGCATCTTCAGCTTGAAGCGGTCGTAGCGCGCGCGGCCCGACGGAGTCTGCAGGTAGCGGCGCAGCACGTAGAGAGCCACACCGGTAACCGCGAAGATCACGTACCAGTACGAGCGGAGCGCCACGCTGACGGCCATCGCTATCTGGGTGGGCAGCGGGAGCTGTCCCGACCCGCCCAGCTCTTTGAACATGTTCTCGAACTGGGGCAGGATCACGATCGTCATGAAGAACAGGCCGCCCAGCGACGCCGTGGTCAGCAGTATCGGGTAGACCATCGCCGACTTGATCTTGGAGCGCAGCGTCTGCTCCTTCTCTAGGTAAGTGGCGACGCGGTTGAGCACCTCGTCGAGCACGCCGCCGGTCTCGCCGGCACTCACCATGTTGACGTATAGCGCTGAGAACGCCTTGGGGTGCCGCCCCATCGCGTCCGAGAGCGGCCGGCCGGCCTCCACGTCCGCGCGCACGGCGGCGACGATTTCCCTCAGGCGCTTGTTGCTGGACTGCTGCTCCAGAATCGTCAGCGTGCGCACCAGCGACAACCCCGCGTTCACCATCGTGGCGAACTGCCGGCTGAAGATCGCCAGGTCCTTGAGACCAATCCCGAACATGCTCTGCAGGGACTGAAAGATGTCGGCGCGCTCGACCGTGCGCTCCAGGTGCGTTATGAAAAAGCCCATGTCGCGGAGCCGGTCCACGACCATGGCGTCGCTGTCGGCCTCGATGACGCCCGAGATCATGCGCCCGCTGTTGTCTTTGGCGCTGTAGCGGAAGACTGGCATGGCTGCGCCTACCCCCTCGTGTTGCGTCCGGCGTGCTCGACGTCGCCGCCGCCCTCTCTGATCATCTTGCGCAGCTCCTCGGCGTGGATGGCCCGGCCTAGCGCGTCCTCCAGCGTGATCATCTTCCGTAAGCACAGGTCTCGAAGCGACTGGTCCATCGTCTGCATCCCGTACTGCCCGCCGGTCTGGATCGCCGTCTCGATCTGGTGCGTCTTGGCTTCCCGTATGAGGTTGCGGATCGCCGGCGTGGCCAGCATGATCTCCACGCACGGGATCCGCCCGATCTCGTCCAGGGTGGGCCAGGTCCCCCCGCCGGCGCTGCTCAGCCGCGGCCGCCCCGGCGCCGGCCGGCCGTCTACCCGCCCCTTGTACCGCGCGTTGGGGAGCAGTTGCTGCGAGATCACCGACTCGAGCACCATCGAGATCTGGATGCGGATCTGCTGCTGCTGGTAAGGCGGGAAGACGTCAATGATCCGGTCTATGGACTGCGCGGCGTTGGCCGTGTGCAGGGTGGCAAAGACCAGGTGGCCGGTCTCGGCGATCGTCAGGGCCGCGGAGATCGTCTCCAGGTCGCGCATCTCACCGATCAGCACCACATTGGGGTCCTCGCGCAGCACCGCGCGCAGCGCCGCCGGGAACGACTGCGTGTCGAACCCCAGCTCGCGCTGGTTGACGATGCTCTTCTTGTGCTGGTGGAGGTATTCGATCGGATCCTCCACGGTCACGATGTGGACGTGCCGCTCGGCGTTGATGAAGTCAATCATCGAGGCCAGCGTCGTGGACTTGCCGTGGCCGGTGGGACCGGTTACCAGCACCAAGCCGCGGGGCTTTCGGGTCAGCTCCTTCAAGGCCGGCGGGAGGTTCAGGACCTCCACCGTCGGGATCGTCATCGGGATCACGCGAATGGCGATTCCCACCGCGCCCCGCTGCCGGTAGATGTTGACCCGGAAGCGGCCCAGCCCGGGCACGCCGTAGGACAGGTCGAGCTCCCAGAACTTCTCGAACTTCTGCTTCTGGAAGGTGTTGAGCATGCTGTAGCCGAGCTGGAAGGTGTCCTCGGCGGAGAGGATCTCGTGGTGCTCCATCGGCGCCAGCCGTCCCCACAGGCGCATCGTGGGCTTGATCCCGGAAGTCAGGTGCAGGTCCGACGCCTGGGCGGTGACAACCTCGCGCAGCAGATCCTCGATGTGCATGACAACCCCCTATTCGACGAATACGACGCGGAGCAGTTCCTCCAGCGATGTCAACCCGGCCAGCACCTTGGCCACGCCGTCCCCGTGCAGCGTGCGCATCCCGGCGGCTACCGCGGCACGCTTGAGGACGTCCGCGGAGGCCTCCTTCATAACCAGCGCGCGGACCGCGTCGTCCATCATCATGATCTCGAACAGACCGATGCGCCCCTTGTACCCGATGTGGTTGCACCGGTCGCAGCCCTTGGCGCGGTAGACCACCGGCGGCGGGTCGTCCGGACTTACCAGGCCGTAGCGCACCGCCACCTCCACCGGGAGCGTGTACTCCTCGCGGCAGTGCTGGCAGAGCAACCGCACCAGACGCTGCGCAACCACGCCGATCACCGAAGAGGCCACCAGGAACGGCTCCACGCCCATGTCCGCCAGCCGCGCCACGGCCCCGGGCGCGTCGTTGGTGTGCAGCGTCGAGAGGACCATGTGGCCGGTCAGCGCGGCGTTGATCGCGATGCGCGCGGTTTCCTCGTCGCGTATCTCGCCTACCATTATGATGTCGGGGTCCTGCCGCAGGAAAGAGCGCAGGCCGGTTGCAAAGGTCAGGCCCGCCCTGGGGTTGATCTGGACCTGGGCGATGCCGGCAAGCTGGTACTCAACCGGGTCCTCGATGGTGATGATGTTGACGTCAACCTTGTTCAGCCGGTGGAGGATCGAGTACAGACTGGTGGTCTTGCCGCTTCCGGTCGGACCGGTGATCAGAATGATCCCGTAGGGCTTGACGATCAACGACTCGAACCGCGGCAGGTCCGGACCCAGCAGGCCGAGCTTCTCCACCCCGACCAGCGCCGCCCGCTTGTCCAGGATCCGCATGACCACCTTCTCGCCGTATGTGGTAGGAATGCTGGAGACGCGCAGGTCAATCTCGCGGTTGTCCACGCGCAGCTCGATGCGGCCGTCCTGCGGCGCGCGCCGCTCGGCGATGTTCATGTTGGCCATGATCTTTACGCGGCTGGTGGCCGCGGCCTGCACGTGCTTGGGCGCGGTCATGACATTGTAGAGCGTGCCGTCAATGCGGTAGCGAATGCGGAGATGCTTCTCCTGCGGCTCCAAGTGGACGTCGCTGGCGCCCTGCCGGACCGCCTGGACCAGCATCAGGTTCACCAGGCGCACCACCGGCGCGTCCTCGACGATCTCGCGCAGCCGGTCGAGGCCGGGCTCCTCCTCGCCCACATCGGAGGGGCGTATCTCCTGGATGACCTGGTCTAGGGTGCCCTCGAGAGCCGGGTACTGGTTGACGGCGTGCTGGAACCCCTCAGGCGTAATCGCGGCAGGGATCAGGTCGCGCTCCACCGCGCGCCGGATGTCGTCGAGGGCCACCACATCCAGCGGGTCCACCATCCCGACGACAAGCGCGTTTCCCTCGATGCGCAGCGGGATGACCTGGTGGCGCCGGATCAGTGTCTCGGGGAGGGCCAGGATCACCTCCTCGGGAATCCCGACCGCCTGCACGTTGACGAACTCGATCCCCATCTGGCCGGCCACGGCCTTGGAGATGGCCTCCTGGGTCGTCAGCCCGCGGCTAACGAGTACCTTGCCGAGCCGGTCGCCGCTCGCGTGCTGGGCCGCCAGCGCCTGTTCCAACTGGGCGCTGGTGATCAGCCCGGCTTCCACCAGGATCTCGCCCAGCCGGACCCGGCGACGGACCGCTAGACTCTTAGAGGGCCTCATGCCTCTCCATCAACATGACGATGTGCGACTTGTGCACCATCACGACGCTCGTCTCGTAGAGCAGCCGGTCGTCGAGGGTGTAGACTCGCGCAGAGGTAATTGCCAGGAAGTCCTTGGCCTGGTTCAGCCGGTCGGAGAGCCGGGCGCTCGAGGGCAGGTGCAGCTCGCCCTCAATCCGGTGCGACGGCGTGAAGATCACGACCTGTTCGCGGTCCAGTTCCACCTTCATCGGGCAGCTCCCCTTCCCTCGGCGGCCAGCTCGGCTGACCGGGGACGCTCCACCAACCGCTGGATGCCCTTCAGACTCAGGCCCCGCTCGACCATCGCCTTCACCCACCGGATGCGCTCTACATCCTCTTCGCTGTAAAGCCGGTGTCCTCCCCCTGTGCGGGCCGGGACGAACAGGTTGTACTGGTCTTCCCAGGCGCGAATACGCCTGGGGTTGACCCCGGTAAGGTGCGCCACCGTCCGTATGGGATAGATGGGCGCACACTTGTCCACGATCATCTGCCTTTTCCTCCGCTTCCACCACTTCCACCACCGTTCCCACCCACACGTGGCACGGCAACCGCGTCGCGCTGCGGCCGGAACCCGTGGTCGCGCAGGAACGAGTAGATCTCCTGGAGTTTCGAGAACCCCTGGTAGTCGGGGCGGTATTCCTGCTCCAGCTTGTAGTCCAGTTCCACGAGCTTGTTCAGGGTCACGAAGAACGCGTACTGAACGATGTTGGAGGCCGCCTCGGGCGCATCGCGGTTCTTGTCCACGAACAGGTTGAGGATGTCCACCTTGGGCAGATCTTTGGTATCAAAACCCTCGGCCTTGGCCCGGGACTCGATTAGCTGCCGCAGGTCGGAGGTGGCCTTCCAGTCCTTGGCCAGCACCATGGCGACGTCCAGATCGTACTCCAAGTCGCCGCTGCCCATGCTGTGGTGCATCGTCGGCCGGTTGAACGGGTTGAAGATCTCGGTCTCCTCGGCTGGCCGCTCGTCCAGCCGGCAGCCTTCCTTGTCCAGCGGCGAGATCGCGAAGACCGGGCAGTTGAGTTCCAAGCTTAGCTCGGCCAACGCCGTGGAGATCATGTCGGTCCGAGCCTTCCAGTCGTCCACGTAGGCGGAGAGCGGGATCTTCTGGAGGTAGTCGAAGAACAGCACGATATCCTGCGTCTGGAACTCCTGCATCAGGTTGTGGGCGTGGGCGCGGATGCGGTCCAGCGTCTCCTTGCGGCCGGCCTCCACCAGGTACAGGTACGGCGAGAACCGACCCAGCGCACCCCGGGCCGAGGCCACCTTGTCGGCCACCGACTCGCCGTCTCCGTTGCTCCCCATCAGAACCGTGGTGGGGTTGATGCCGACTTCCTTGGCAATCAGCCGGGCGGCCAGCACGCGTCGGGTCTGCTCCCAGGTGTAGAACAGGACCGGCACCTTGTGGTTGGCCGCCACGTGCACCGCCATGTCCAGGGCGAAGTTGGTCTTGCCGCGGCGGGGGGCGCCGGCCATCCCGTAGTAGAAACCCCGGCGCAGGCCCGAGAGCAGGGTGTTGAGCCGGTCGAAGGGACTGATCGAATACCCCAGGATCCCGTTCGTCATCACCGGCCTGGCGTCCATCATTGGGCCGAGCATCTCCGAGATCGGCGCGACCTGACGGCGCGTTCTCCGCCGCTGTATCTCGAGCAGTTGGTGGATCGCGTCTGTGGTGAACTGCACGATGTCGGTCTGCCCCTGGTTGGGGCGGTAGAGGTAGCTCCCGAAGGCCTCGTGGACGCGGGCCAGCAGATCGCGGCTCTCCCGGGCCTTGAGATCCTCCACGTACGCCATCAGATCTCCGGCGTTGGGCGGCGGCAGCAGCAGGACCGATGTGAGGTACTGCTCCATCTCAGGGGTCAGAAGGCCGCGTTCGGCCATCTCCGCGCGCAACCCGGCCTCGTCAAGCGCGGCCGTCGTGGCGTGCGCATCAATCGTCACCTTGGCCAGCCGGCGCGCCTGCGGCGAGGCAAGCTGATCAACGTGGAAGCCCTCGTTGCTCGCCAGCGTCAGCAGGTGCCGGTCCCGGATCAGCCCACTAAGCAAACGCGTTTCCAGCTGGTATAGCTCCACGATTCCTCCGCAGAAGTTCTCCCGACACTATCTTGCGCCGGGTCCCACCCTGTGGTATTGTCGTTGCAACTTCTGAGATGGGCAAGTGAGAATATACCCAGAAGTTTAGCGGACTAGTCCCGTAAGGGCAAACCCGGAGCGATCCGGGGGCGCAAAGCCACGGGACCGGCGGCAGAGGCCGCCGGTCGGCTGGGTTGCCGGTGATGGACGTGACAAGTGACGAAACAGGCCTGGGAGCCCTAAAGACCGCCTCAGGGCTATCGGGCGAGAACCTCACCCTCGAGCGGGCCGCGGCCTATGGCCGTGCCCGGCTTCTGGCGCGCACCGGCCGCTGGTCCGAAGCCCGCGAGGCATATCAGCAACTCATCGCCCTCGATCCCAACGAACCCTGGATATACTGGGACCTGGCCGAGGTCCACCGGGCGCTGGACGACCGCCACGAAACCGGCCTGGCCTTCCTGACCGCCGCGGACAAGCACCTCTCCCGCGGGGAGACCGACAAGGTCCTGAGCGCCTACCAGCAGGCGGCAGCGGTATCGCCCAATGATCCCATCGTCAAGGCCAAGATCGGCGACCCTGCGGTAGCCCACCCGGCTCCACAAGAACCGGCTGCCACGGATGAACCCGCAGCAGGTCCGCCGGCCTCGACCGCCCGGGCGCCGCGCGGCCGCATGGCGGGAAAGGGCAGCACCCTAGGCCAGGTGCTGTTGAACCTGGGCATCATCAACGAGACGCAGTTGACCGAGGGGCTCGAGATCCAGGCGCGCACCGGCGAGCGCATCGGACACATCCTGCTGGAGATGGGCACGGTCACCGAGTCCGACCTGGCCCGCGGCATGGCCGAGCAGTGGGGTTACCCCTACCTGGCGCTGGCCGATACCAAGGTGGACACCGAGATCGCCAAGCTGATCCCGCACGCCCTGGCGGTCCGCCACAAGTGCGTGCCGCTCGAGAAGCGCGGTGGAAGACTGCTGCTGGCGATCGCGGACCCCCTCAACGTCATTGCGGTGGATGACGTGCGCTTGATCACCGGGCTCGAGGTGGACCTGGCCGTGGCCACCGAGGAGGACATCTCCTCGGCCCTCAATCGAAACTACCAGTTTGGCGACGCGCTCATCGAACGGGTCATGAGGGATGCGGTACCCGACTTCACCGTTGAGATCGGCGAGGAGGACCCCTCGCTGGATCAGCTCAAGGCCCTGACCGAAGAGGCGCCCGTGGTCAAGCTGGTCAACCTGACCATAGACGAGGCGGTCAAGCAGGGCGCCAGCGACATCCACGTGGAACCGCAGCGGGCGGGCCTCTGGATCCGGTACCGCGTGGACGGCGTGCTGCGGGATGTGATGAACCCGCCCAAACACCTCAAGGCCGCGTTGATTTCCCGCCTGAAGATCATGGCGGATATGGACATCGCCGAGCGGCGGAGGCCCCAGGACGGCCGCATCCACCTGATCGCCGACGGACGCAGCATAGACCTGCGTGTCTCGACGCTGCCCACGATGTTCGGCGAGAAGGTCGTAATGCGCGTGCTGGACCAGTCCTCAACCAAGATCGGCCTGCCGCGCCTGGGCTTCCAGAGCAACACCCTGGCCCTCTGGGAGAGCGCCGTCAGCAAGCCCCACGGGATGGTGCTGGTCACCGGCCCGACCGGTAGCGGGAAGACCACGACGCTCTACGCGACGTTGGGCAAGCTGAACACCCTGGATCGGAACATCGTTACGATCGAGGATCCGGTGGAGTACCAACTGGGGCGGGTCAACCAGGTCCAGGTCAACCCGAAGGCCGGGCTGACCTTTTCCGGTGGGCTGCGCAGCATCCTCCGACAGGACCCGGACATCGTGATGGTGGGCGAGATCCGCGACCGCGAGACCGCTGAGATCGCGGTGCAGGCCGCGCTGACCGGCCACCTGGTCCTCTCCACCCTTCACACCAACGACGCGGCGGGCGCCGTCACCCGGCTTGTGGACATGGGCATCGAGGGGTTCCTGATAAGCTCCTCGGTGATCGCGGTGCTGGCGCAGCGCCTGGCCCGCACCATCTGCCCCCGCTGCAAGGTGGCCTATTCGCCGCCGGCCGAGGCCCTCGGCCGGCTGGGCGCCGACGCCCGAGTGGACCCCGGCGTGGTCTTCTACAGGGGAGCGGGCTGCGACCACTGCCGGGGCAACGGCTACCGGGGGCGCATCGGCGTCTACGAACTCCTGGTCATCTCCGATACGATCCGCGGCATGATCGTCCAACGCGCCTCGTCCACCGAGATCAAGGCTCAGGCGATACGCGAGGGGATGCGCACGCTGCGCGACGACGGCCTTGAGAAGGTCATGGCCGGGATCTCGACAATTGACGAGATCCTGCGGGTCGTCTACGTGGCAGACTAGCCGGTGCCGGGCTGATGCCCGGCACCGCGACCGTTCGAGGACCGTTCGAGACCCCCTGCTCCCTCGCTCTAGACCAGCGCGGCAGCGAGCTGGCTGTTGCGCCGCATCTCGAGGCGGATGCGGCCCAGGTTGGCCAGCCGCGTCCCTACCACCACCATTATCGCGTCGGCCCCTGCAGGCCCGACGGCCACCGGCCCATCGTCGTACTCCAGCAGCATTGTGCGCAGCGAGCCGCGGCCCATCTCCTTGCCCATCGAGTCGGCCGCCGCGATATTGCTGGCCACGATCGCGCCCAGGGCCTCGAGGTCCACGCGTTCCTCCGTGGTCATCCCCTCCACGACGAACCCGTCCCGGCCGACGATCATGGCGGCCACCACGCCGTCAACCCTGGTCATGTCGGCAAGCACATCCTTCAACTGCGACATCATAAGGTCCCTCCCGCGGCCTACAGCGCCCCGGGTGAGGGCGCGTTGATCGCACCGCGCAGCCTGCCCAGCGCTGCGGCAAGCACGCGCGACACGTGCTTCTGTGAAATCCCAATCTGCTTGGCGGCTTCCATCTGCGTCAGGTCGGTGTAGAACAGGTAGTAGACAACCTTGCGCTGCAGGGCGGTCAGCGACTCCAACGCCTCCATCAGGGTCACCCGGTCCTCGATCGGAAGCTGGAAGCTGATGTGGCTCCGGTGCCGGATCCGGTCGCGGTCCACCCGCAGATCGGCCCCCTCCTCGTCGGCCTCGATCGAGACGGTGCGGAGAACCTCCCTTGCGCGCAGGACCTCCAGCAGTCCGTCCTCCTCGATGTTGAGCTCGCGCGCCAGGGCCTCGAGGCTGGGGAAGCGGCCGGTCTCGCCGACGTGGGCGTTGATGGTTTCCTCAATGCGCGTGTTGATTCTATTGAGCCAGCGCGGCTTGCGAATCGTGTCCCGCTGGTCGCGCAGGTAGTGGCGGATCTCGCCGCGGATCAAGTAGCTGGCGTAGGTGGCGAACTTCGCGCCGCGTCCGGGATCGAACCCGTTGATGGCGTTGAGCAACCCAATGTAGCCCACCTGGATCAGGTCCTCGGACGGTACCCCAGAGAAGCCGAACTCCGCGGCAATGCGCCGAACCAGGGGGGTGCACGCGGCGATGATGCGCTCGTGCGCGTCTGGGCTGCGCGCGTCCGCATGCTCCTGGATCAGGAGATCAACGGCATCGTACCCGGAGGCTTCTTCGAATCGAAGTCCCGGCTCCTCTGCTGGGCGGTGCGGAGTCCTTGCCGCCATCTCCAGCGCCTCCTGAAAACGACGAGCCCTCTCGGGCTGCCCCAAGAGGACCGCGAATCCACCTCCGGCAGCCCGGCCGACCACATCACTGGTCCCGAGGCTTTGCGCCCCCACCTTGCGATGGGTTTGCCCTTTTCGGGGTTCATATTCAGTTGTCGCACCCGGCAGTCAAGCCCGGTAATAATACATCATAGACCGTCGAGAGCATTTGCGCAAGTACTGCCCGATCCCAGGCGTGGGGCCGGCCTGGACCGGCCGACATACCGGAAGGCAAGCCGCTGCGCCATCAACACCCCGACCACGGCTCGGGCCTGCCCCGCGGTCAGCCCGGCCATGGCGGCGACCGCTGCGACCGTGCGCGAGCCGTCGAGCAGCCCAGGCACCGCGTGGCCTGCCGGCCCCGCCACCTCTAGGATACCGGCCGCTACTTCCTCCGGCAGAGAGTTTCGGACGCCGGCAGGAACGAAGTAGGTTTCGTCCGCGGCGCCGGGCTCCCCCACGGCGCATGGCTCGTCCGCGGCACCGGGCGGATCTGCCACAGCCGCCACGGGCACGCGCACCTCCCCGGAGAACACGACGATCCACCCTGACGCCTCGCCGGGAGGCGCGGCGCCTTCTCCGCATTGGGTAACCTCCCCGCCGGCGACCACGTAGACGGACGGCTTGTCTCCCAGAACCAGGACCGCCGCATTGGAGTGCTCTGAGCGCAGTCGCTCGAGCAAAGGACTGAGACGGATGAACTCGGTGTGCAACCCCCCGGCCGAGAACTGCAGACCGGCGATCTGCTCTGCCAGCCACTCGGGGAGCGCCAGGTGGGTCTCTTCCGCGCCCGGGGGCACGCCGGAGGGCAGCACCGTTCCGGGTTGGCCCTGCTCCCAGCCGCCCGGCCCAAAGACCGCGGCGGTCCGGCGTGCCGGCGTCTCCACAACGGCGGCCATTCCGCGCGACCACGCGTAGTGGAAGATCCCGGACCCGTTTGACTCGGACACGGCGGCCTAGGCCTCCTCGAGTGCAGCCCGCTGCCAGAATCCGCCGACCGCCAAGAAGACGAAGCCGGCGACCCACAGCGCGTCTGCCCTGTGCACGGCCGGGTGCAGCCCGTGCCGGATCAGGGAGGTAAACCCGAAGCTCGCCGCGGTCAGGCAGACCGCCGCCAACGCCACGGCAAGCCACGGGTACGCCGATGTGCCTCCGCGGAAGCCGGCAGCGGGCAGGAGGCCCGCGGGCACGAGCAGCACCGCCGCAGCCGGGTAGAACGCGGCCAGCGCCTTCTCTAGTATTGAAGCCTGACTCTGCGCGACCGATACCAGGACCAGCGAAAGGGCGCACGCCCACGCCAGACCGCCGTACACCGCCAGGTTCCTCCGGACCGGCCGATCAACCACGGGCCAAACAAGCCGGACCTCCAGGTAGAGCGCCGCGCCGAGCAGCACATAGAAAGCAACGAAGAACCCGTCTGCCAGGGATGGGAAGGGCAGCGCTCTTCCCTCGATCCACTGGTGACCCGTGAAGACCGCGCGGCCGGCGGCCCATGCCAGGGTAGCCCACGCGCCCATCATCCAGACTGCGCGTTCGCGGTCGCCGCGAGCGTAGGCCCGCGCCGCGCTAAGACACCCAAGCCCGGCCACCAGCGGAGCCAGGAACTGCAGGACGGCACCTGTCACATTGCGCGCAACCTCAATCCCTGGCCCGCCACCATCGAGGCCGTAGGTGATGCCCGCGGCCACGGCAAGTGGACCGATAATCGCCTTCGGCAACCAGGACCGACGCGTCACCAAGCCCCCTCCCCTTCGGTCCCAACAGAGGCATGATTGGATTGCGCCGCGCCCACTCCATCCGCAACCGCGCGTTCGGACGCGGCGATGGTCCGGTCGATGAACGCGCGGCCGGCGATCGCCACGACCGGCGCGCAGGCCGCCTCCACCACGATGCGCCAGGTGGACTCGGGCAGTTGCGGCGCGTGAACCCGTTCCCCATCCATGCCGCCCCCGTGCCGTTCCAGCGCTCGGTTCAGAGCTGCATCGAACTGCGCTGCGAGGCGGGGGCCGCGGCTGCGCGCGACGCGAACCGCCACATGCTCGAGGATGGCCGGCCATGGGTGGGCCGGGGGTTCGGTGGCGACCGCGGGTTGCGGCTCCGGCTCGTCCGCGAAATCCGGGAACTCCGTCGGCACGCTGGGCGGTTCGCACGCCACAACGCTGACACGGCCCCCGCGTGTTACCAGCGCGCTGAGTCGGTCGCGCCCCGGACCGTTGTGCAGCACTTCCGGGACGTCGCCCCCCTCAAACACCCACACCTCGCGGGGCGTACCCTCCTGGAACCAGAGCATGCCGTCGGTTTCATGATCCTCCACGATCACGCCACCGTCGAAGCCGCGCGCGGCCAGGTAGGCCACAAGCAGGTCTAGATCCACTTCGTCGCCGCTGATCCCGGCGAACAGGGCCGCCCCGGCCTGGATGGCCTCGTAACTCTGGATGCGGAGCGTTTCCACTGCGCAATACCCCTTGCCGTTCTCCAAGATACAAACGCCTCCCGGCTGGGGCCGGAAGGCTGGGAGTACCTCCCCTTCGGCAACCCAGCCGACCTGGAAACCCGTAACTTCGGGCTTCCAGGCCCCGTTGGCTTTGCGTCCCCGCCTCGCGGCGGGTTTGCCCGTTCGGAGGCTACTTGTTACTTACTATCTTCCCACTCGAGACTCTGCCTAGTCCCCCCCTAACTTGCCTAGAGACGCCGGGATAGTTCCAAACTCTCGCCCGGAATCGTCAGGAGCCGGCGGTAGAGACTTGACACGTTCGTCACATACCACTGCGTCTCCGCGTACGGAGGGATTCCCGCGTACCTATCAACGGCCCCTTTGCCCGCATTGTAGGCCGCCAGCGCCAGGTGCGCGTTGTTCCAACCAAACCGGTCCAGGTTGCCGCGCAGGTACCGGATGGCGCCGTAGAGATTCTGCACCGGATCCCGGGCCTCCACCCCCAGCGAACGGGCGGTGGCAGGCATGAGCTGTCCCAGTCCAATCGCGCCGGCATGCGAGCGCGCCGCCGGCTGGAATCCGGACTCGATCACCACGAGGGCCACCACCAGGCGTGGGTCAACGTTGAAATGCCGGCTGTAACCGAGCAGTGCCTGGCCTATGGCGGCCGACTGTTCGTGCGTAAGGCGCGGGTTGTAGAAGCGGGCGATGGAGTTGTAGCTTGCCGCGTCCAGCACCCACGGGGGCGCGCTGGGAGCCTGCGACTGCCCGGCCACCGCCTGCGCGGCCGGCGCCTGTCCCGCCGGAGACTGCGCGGCCGGATGCGGCAGCGGTCCCAGCGATCGAAGCGCCTGGTGGGCCAGATCGCGGACCTGGGAGGAGGATCGCGCCAGCAGGACATGCCGGAAGGCCGTATTGGCTTCGGCGGTGCGCTCTGCCCGAGCCAGCGCATGGCCCCACCAGAGCAGCATCAAGCCGTCCCGCGGCGAACGTCGAACCGCCTGGGAAAACGATCGCTCGGCACGCTCAATGTCACCCGCGTGGAACTGGACCACGCCCAGCCAAAGCCACCCATGGACTGAGCCGGGATGCCGGCTCACCGCGCGCGCGAAGACAGCCTCGGCTTCGACCATCCGGCCCCGCGCGAACAGCGCCGCTCCCTCGCGCAGCGCATCAGGCCTGGCCGCGCCGCCGACCGCGCCGCCGACCGCCCCCGCGGGAAGCAGTACCGCGACGGCCAGCCAGGCGGCTAGAAGGCAGAGGATCCTGGTCATCCCAGCTCTTCCGTGATTTCAGCCTTGCACCGACGGACCGCCAGCCGGGCACGCGCGACGTTGCCGCCCGCATCAAGTACCGCCGCCAGGTAGTGCGCCGGCCCAACCGCCACCACAAGGAGAGCCAGACTCTCGGTGGTCACGGCGAGGTAGTCCATCTCGCCGCCGTCCATCTTGCGGGCGCAGTAGGCGCCAACCTTGAACAGCGCGATCAGGTCTTCGGCCACCGTGCTTGGATCGTGGGCGCTGCCCTTCACCACGGTCTCGACAGCTCGGCCGTCGGCGCCCAGCAGCACAACTGCCCGCGTGTCATCGCCGGCCAGCCCCTGCAGAATGCCCCTCAGCTTTGTGCTCATGGTCCGCCCTCGCCACATCGGCCATTCACCGCCGCGCATATCCTTCCCTGCGTGACAGGAGTTGCACCTCCCACTATCGTAACATATGGGGACGAGACCCCGATGAACCCTGTTGCCCTTGATCTGATTCGCACACGGCGCCGAATGCTGGCCGCGCGCTGGGCCCGCGACCTCGCCGCTGCTCCTACGCGCGGGCAGATCTGGCATGACGGCGAGAGGATAGAACAGCACATTCTAACCGGCATGGATGCACTTGTTGAGGCGACGGCCGCCGGACAGGTAGAGCCCTTCGTCGAGTTCGCCGGCAGATTCAGCGGGGAGGCATTTGCCCTGGAGACGCCGCTGGAGGAGGTGATCCGCGCCCTTCTGGAGGTCAAACCGGTCGTGCTTGACTTCCTATCCAGCGACCTGCCGGCCGGCGACCAGGATCCTGAGATGGTCCACCTCCTCAACCGCCTGATCTCGGCCGGCATCCTCGAGGTAATCCAGCGGTACGAGCGCCAGCGGTCGCGCAGAGGACTTGCCGAGCAGGGCCATCTGGACGAGTTGCGCGAGCGCTCGCGGCGCCAGATCATCGTTGACTCACCGACGGGCCTGTTCAACGCGACCCACTTCGCAACAGCGGTGCAGCGCGAAACGATGCGGGCTCACCGGTTCAAGCGCACCTTCGCGGTGGCCCTGGTGGCGGTTGACCAGGAAGAGGAGGTCGGCAACACTCTGGGGAGCGCGGCCGCCCGGGCCCTGACGTTGCATCTGGCCAACATCCTGACGCACGAGACGCGACTGGTTGACCTCCGGGCCGCTCTGGGCTCCGGGAGGTTCGGGTTGATTCTTCCCGAGGCCTCTCTGGAGGGAGCGTTCTCCCTGGCTGAGCGCATTCGCGGGTCGGTCGAGAGCGCCTTGTTCATGCCCCCCGACCATCCATACCCGCTGACCCTTACCGTCAGCATCGGCCTGGCGTGCTACCCTGGGGACGCCGACACCGACCAGGAACTGCTCGAGCGGGCTGAAGAGGCCCTGGCTCGCGCCAGGGCCGGCCAGAACACAACGGTCGCAGCCGCCTCCGCCCGCCACTTCTGACCTGCCCGCACTACGACCGCTCCCGCCAAAGGCGGAGCTGGATATCGAATGGAGGCTTCTCCCTTAGGATACGGAGAAACACCTCCACCAACACCGGATCGAGCGTGTTCCCAGCCATGTTCTGCAGCTCGGTCATCGCCTCTTCCACGGAGCGGCTTGGACGGTAAGGGCGGTGTGATGTCACGGCATCGAACGTGTCGGCCACGCGGATGATGCGCGCGCCGAGCGGGATCTCAGTGCCGGCCAGTCCTTCGGGGTAGCCGCTTCCATCGTAGGCCTCCTGGTGGTAGTGAACGTCGTCGGCAAGCGACCTGAACGGCGGCATCTCTCTCAGGATGCTGGCGCCGCGCTCAGGGTGCAGGTTCATCACCGCCCGCTCCTCGTCTGTCAGCGGGCCGCGCTTGCGCAGGATGGCCTCCGGGGTGGCGATCTTCCCGATGTCGTGCAGCATGCTCGCCCAGAGGATACGATCAATCTCCTCCGCGGAAAGCCCGAGATCGGTTGCGATGGCAACGGCACAGGTCGCGACGCGCTGCGAGTGGCCACGCGTATAGGGGTCCTTGGCCTCCAGTGCCGCGGCCAGGGTCTTCACGGTGCTCAGCATGAAATCGCGGGACTGCGCCACGGCCCGGGCGTCCCACAGCAGGGGCGCGGCCGCCTCGGCCAGTGCACGCGCCGCCTCCGTCTGGTCGCCGGCGAACAGCCGGAGATCGCGGCGCGCCAGCAGGAGGGCGCCGAACGGCTTGCCCGCCACGGCCAGCGGCATCAGAACGGCAGACCGCGCGCCGTCCTCCCCGAGGGCGCCGGCCCATCCTGCGTCCCTGCTAGCGTCCGCCACCGTCTGGGACAGACCCGATTGAAGCACCGTACTGAGCACGCCCGTCGCCGGGAGAGACTCACCCGCGGGCCGGACCTCGCCGTCGGAGCCAATGCCGGCCTCGACGACCGGCAGGCCGTCGCCATCGAGCATCACCACAAGGCCGTGGCTGGCATCGGCCAAGCGCAGCGAGCGCTCCAGGAGCGCTCGGGCCCGACCGGCCAGATCCAGCGGCGCCATCGATGTGACCGCCGCGCGCAACTCGGCCACCGTGTTGGCCTGCCGGGTCAGTGCCTCGACGCCGTGCAGGACCGACGCGGCGCCTTGGGTCCGGCGTTCTTCGATCATACCGATCAAAACCCCGGTCAGGACCAGGAACATGGCCCGCGGGAGCGAACCGGCGGTCGTCCCGCCATACGCGCCCGCGGCGATGGCAAAGGCGGTCGCGGCAACCCAGCCGCTGATCACGCCTGCGATGACCCCGCGACCTGCCGTCGCCCAGAGCAGGATCGGCACGTACAGGAAGTAGAAGATGCTGGTCTTCCCCCCGGTCTCGAACACGATGAAGGATACGATGAGCAGCTCCATCGCGATCCCGGAGTAGCGCGCGAGGGGAAATCCGCCGATCCGACGGGGCGCCAAGACGCTGGGCAGGCCCGCGGCAACCAGCAGCGTGAGCAGCAACGCCACGGTGAGTGGCGACGCAATTGTGGTCCCGGTCGGCACTCCGGTGAAGATCACGGAGAATCCGAACAGCGCGGTCAGCGCCCGAACGTAGAGAGGCCACCACTCCACCCTGGCGTCAAGCTTCATCCCACACCCCTAGCCGACCCCGCGAACTCTCTCGAAGGGCACACTCTGTATGCCCGCGAAGCCGGACGGTCAGACCTGCGGCCGGATCGGCACCACGCCCTTACGGGCGAGCGCGCGGAGCACGAACCTCTCAATCGCCCTCACGAAGCGGACGCGCAGGGGTTCGTAGTGGGACAGCGGTCCGGTCAGGATGGTGGGAACGCCGAGCCGGTTTCCGGCCAGCACGTCCGTGAAGAGCTGGTCGCCCACCATCGCCGTCCGCTCCGGCGACGTCCCCAGGATGCGCAATGCCCGGCGCAGCTTGTCGGCGCTGGGCTTCGATCGCCCCGGTGCCGCCGGCAGATCGAACACCACGGAGGCGGCGCCCAGTCGCCGCGATAGGGTATTGGACACGAGGCAGACCGGGATGCCGGACTGCCGGAGATCCTCCAGCCAGGCCAGAACCTCCGCCCGCGCCTCAATCTTGCCCCAGGACACCAGGGTGTTGTCGAGATCGAGCATTAGGGCCTCTATCCCCCAGGCCCGCAGCCGCGAGGGCGTAAGGTGGAACACGGCGGCAACATAGTATCGGGGCGCGAGCAGTCGCAGGAGGCGGTTCATCTCCGGTACCGCCTGGCCGCGTCCTGATGCTCCCGCAGCGTGCGGCTGAAGTGGTGGGAACCGTCGGGCCGCAGGACATAGTAGAGGAACGGCGTCTCTGCCGGCGCCGCGGCGGCGGCAACCGCGGCCAGGCCGGGGTTGGCGATCGGTCCGGGCGGCAGACCGGGATTCCGATAGGTGTTGTACGGCGAGTCCACCGCAAGGTCCGCAAACGCGAGTTCGGCCTTGTGCCGCCCCAGCGCGTAGAGCACGGTGGCGTCTATCTCGAGGCGCATGCCCAGGCGCAACCTGTTGTAGATCACACCCGCGATCACCGCGCGTTCCTGTGGAACCCGGGCTTCTCGCTCGATCATGGAGGCCACCGTCACGAGCTGGTGCAGGCTCAGACCGCGCGCGCGGGCCGCTTCGCGCAGATCGGCGCCGATCACGGCGTCAAACCGGCCCAGGAACCGTGCGATGAGCGCCGCCTCGCCGAGCCCGCGCGGTAGGAGGTAGGTGTCGGGAAAAAGATACCCTTCCGAGCGCAATGCCAGATCCAGGAACCGGCCGCGATCTGCCAACCCGGCCTCCGCCAGGGCGTCGGCGATCTGAGCCACGGTATACCCCTCGGGGATGGTGAGGCGGTGCAGGATCGCCTCGCCCCGCGCCAGGATACCCACGATCTGCCAGGCGCTCTGTGCCGGGCTGAGCGCGTACTCGCCGCTGCGGAGCCGGCCGTCCACGCGCCGCAGCTTGGACGCAACCACCACGGCGCGCGCGCTGCGCACCACCCGGGCTTCGGCCAGGCGGCGGCCGATCTGCCAGGTGGTTTCCCCAGGCGGCACGACCACGGTGCGGGAGCGGTCCGAACCTCCGGGAGGCCGCATCTCCCACCAGAGGAGCACCGCCGCACCCGCGCCCAGAAACACGGCACCGGCGACCGCGATGCCCGCCAACAACACCGCTCGCCGGAGCCTGATGCGGCATAGGCCGCCCGTACCGATCATCGCAGGCCGCGGGGCAGCCTACTCGTCCTCCTCATCCTCATCGTCCGCCCGGTCTCCGTTGGCCTGCACCTCGCCGGCCAGATCGTCGAGAACCCCCAGATCATCACGGTCCTCGCCGCCCTCCTCGAGGATGATCTCCCCGTACCCTGCGGTCTCCTCGAGCGCGGCCACCACGCGGCTCAGTTCGTCGTCGTCCTCAATCGGCACAAGGTGGTCGGCGCTCTCCATTCTGAAGATGACCGCGGCCGCGTCCTCTTCATCCTCGGGGAGCAGAACGGCGTAGCGACGGTGTTCCACTTCCACGATGTCCACCACGCTGAACCGGTGCTCGAGTCCGTCCTCGTCCTCCAGCGTTACCACGTCCAGTTCCTCAATCACAAAGCACCTCCAAGCCCCCTCCTCTCCCGCAGATCGGCCAGTTACGGAGGGAGCATAACACCTTCATCCGAACCGGGCAACGGCCCGCGGCGGCGATCCAGGTAGGGCTGCAGGATCAATGCCGCCGCCACCGCGTCGCGCTGCCTGCGGCGCTGACGGCCGCCGGCGCCCCCCTCGCGCATGGCCCTGTCCGCGCCCGCGGTCGAGAAGCGCTCGTCCACCTCAACCACCGGTACCCGAAGCGCAGCGCGCAATCGCAGGGCGAAGCGTGCGGCCGATTCTGCCTGGGGGCCTACGGTCCCACCCGCGGTCAGGGGTTTTCCCACAACCACCTCCGCGACCCCGTACGTTTCCACCAGCTTTCGGAGGTAGGCCAGGTCCCCCGACCACCCGGTGCGCTCGCGGACTTCGAGGGGCAGGGCGATACGGCCTAAGGGATCGCTGATCGCGATCCCGAGTCGTCGCTCGCCCGGATCTATTGCCAGAACCCGCGGCCCGTCAGCCCGTCGCACCCAGGCGCCTCACCTCGGCGGCGGCGGATGCCAGGGCCTCGTCGAGCCGCTCCACGTCGCGGCCGGCCGCCTGTGCCAGCTCTGCCTTCCCGCCTCCGGTGCCTCCCATGCGGGCGGCGATCGCGCGGGCCAGAACATCGGCGCGCAGGCCGCGCCCGGCAAGGTCCGGGGTTACCATCACAACCAGGTTGGCCCGGTCGCCGACGGCGCCGGCCAGCACGTAGACCCCGCTGCCCAGGCGGTCGCGCAAACGGTCGCCTGCCGCGCGCAGGGAGTCGTATCCGGCGCCGTCGTCCATGCGGGCGGTCACCACCCGTACGCCTCCGGCGTCGGCCTCCTCATAGCGCACCTCGCCGGCTTCCCCGGCCTGACGTTGTCTCTCGAGGCGCTCTAGGGCGCGCACCTGCTCGCTCAAGCGGCGCACGCGTTCGAGCACCTCCGCGGGCGCGGCACGCAGCACCGTGCCTATCTCCGTCAGAAGCTGCTCGTGGTCGCGCGCGCGCTCGTACGCGCACCACCCGGTCACGGCCTCGATCCGGCGGATGCCCGCCGCCACACCGCTCTCGGCCGTGATGGTAAACAGCCCCACCTCCCCGGTGCTGGTCAGGTGGGTTCCCCCGCAGAGCTCGCGGCTGTACCCATTGACCGACACCACGCGGACGCGCTCGCCGTACTTCTCGCCGAAGAGGGCCTTGGCCCCAAGGTCGCGCGCACGGTCGAGCGTCATCGCATCCGCGCGCACGGGCCTCGCCTCCATCACCATCTCGTTCACCCGGCGCTCCACCCGAACGCGCTCCTGCGGCGTCAGGGCCACCGCGTGGGTGAAATCGAACCGCAGGCGGTCGGGCGCCACCAGCGATCCCGCCTGCTGCGCGTGCTCCCCCAACACCTCCTGGAGCGCCTGGTGCAGCAGGTGGGTCGCGGTGTGGTTGCGCCTTATCGCGTCCCGCCTCTCCCGCTCAACGCCGGCCCGCACGCGCATCCCCTCGCGGACGCGGCCCGAGGTCACACGCCCGGCGTGGCCGGTAATGGCGGGAGTGAGGCGTCGCGCATCGCTGATCTCGACGCGCAGTCCCCTCGCGCTCACAATGCCCGCATCGCTCACCTGGCCCCCGGCCTCGGCGTAGAACGGCGTGCGGTCCAGCACGAGGACGACCTCGTCATCCGTGCCCGCCTCGTCAACCCGCACGCCGTTCCGAATCACCGCCAGCACCCTCGCCGGCGAGTCATACCGGGCATGACCGACGAACGCGGTGGCCGGGAGACCATCCAGCGCGTCGGCTTCCACGCCCGCGGCACCCGTTCCTGACGGCCCCCCTGCCACCTGGCGGCTCCTGAGGCGCTGCTCCTCCATCTCCTGCCGGAAGCCTGCCTCGTCAACGCCGATACCCGCCTCGCCTGCCAGGTCTCGCGTCATCTCCACGGGGAATCCATAGGTGTCGTACAGCCGGAACGCATCCGAACCGGAGATCACACGCCCGCCCCGCGCGCGCGTTGCCTCCACGACCTCGGCCAGCCGCTCCAGGCCTGCCGAGAGCGTCTGGGAGAAGCGGGCCTCCTCCGCCGCAAGGATCTTGAGGATGAACTCGCGCCGCGCGACCAACTCAGGATAGTCCGGCCCCAGGTGCTCGATCACGGCATCGGCGACCTCGCCCATGAACGGCCCCTCGAACCCGATGCGGCGACCGAACCGTATGGCGCGGCGCAGGATCATGCGCAGCACGTAGGCGCGGCCCTCGTTGCCCGGCATCACTCCGTCGGCGACCAGGAACGTCGCGGCCCGGCCGTGGTCGGCAATCACCCGGTACGCGACGACCGCCTCCGCTCGCTGGTCGTCGGAATGCCCAAGCAGGGCCTGAACCCGCCCCATGATCGGCGCGAACAGATCGGTGTCGTAGTTGGTGGCCGCCTGCTGCGCCACGGCGGCGATGCGTTCGATACCCAGTCCGGTGTCCACGCCCGGCCTGGGCAGGGGCGTGCGCGTGCCGTCCGGCGCCTGGTTGTACTGCATGAACACCAGATTCCAGATCTCCAGCCACCGCTGGCAGTCGTTGTCCAGAGCCACGCTGCAGTCCGCCCGGCCGCAGGTGCACCGCTCTGGTCCCCAGTCGTAGTGCAGCTCAGCGGTCGGGCCGCACGGGCCGATCTCGCCCATGGACCAGAAGTTGGTCTTCTCGCCCATGCGCATGATCCGGTCCTCGGGCATGCCGACGGCTCTCCAGTGCGCGAAAGCATCATCGTCATCATTCAGCACCGTGGCAATCAGCCGGTCGGCCGCGATGCCAATCTCCTGCGTTATGAACTCCCAGGCGTAGGCGATCGCCTCGCGCTTGAAGTAATCGCCAAAGCTGAAATTGCCGGCCATGAAGAACAGCGTGTGGTGGCGCGGGCTCGGCCCCACCTGTTCCAGGTCGTTGTGCTTGCCGCTGACGCGCAGGCAGCGCTGTATGGAGGCCGCCCGTACGTACGACCGCTGCTCCAGGCCCAGAAAGACGTCCTTGAACTGGACCATCCCGGCATTGGTGAACAGCAGCGTGGGGTCACCCGCGGGCACGAGCGGA
This sequence comes from bacterium, assembly GCA_031082185.1. Lineage (NCBI taxonomy): Bacteria > bacterium. The sequence continues at coordinate 46,093 of JAVHLI010000007.1, forward strand.
GCACTGGCGACCACCGTGTGGCCGCGGTCCTGGAAGAAGCGCAGAAAGCGGCGGGCAACGGCCATCCCACCGGTGCCGCGCTCGGTTGCCACATCCATAGGCGTCCCCTGAGGGGCTAGCCGAGTCTACCGCGCAGCCTGGGATCCGACAGGTCCCGCAGGCCATCGCCCAGCAGGTTCAATCCCAGCACCGTGATGAGGATCGCAATTCCGGGGAAGATCGTGATCCAGGGCGCGGTCTGCATGAACATCCGACCGGTGGTGATGACCGTCCCCCAGCTCGGTATGTACGGGGGCAGACCCACGCCCAGGAAGCTCAGGGCCGCTTCGGCCAGCACCGATTGCGCGAAGATGAACGTGCCCTGCACGATCACAGGCGGCAGGCAGTTGGGCAGTATGTGGAGGGCGAGGATGCGCGCATCGCTCGCGCCCATGGCCTGGGCCGCCTGGACATAGTCCTGCTCGCGGACGACAAGCGTAATGCTGCGCACGACACGTGCGACGTTGGGGGTGTAGACCACCGCCAACGCGATGATGATATTGGAGATCCGGGCCCCCAGCGCGGCCATCAGCGCGATGGCCAGCAGGGTGGAGGGAAACGCCATAAGCCCGTCCATGATTCTCATGAGGAACCGGTCGAGCCGGTCGGAGTACCCCGCGGCTAGGCCGAGCGTGATCCCAGCTCCCGCGGCGCAGACCACCACGAAGATGCCGACCACCAGCGATATCCGCGCCCCGAAGATCACGCGGCTCAAGATGTCGCGTCCCATGTTGTCGGTCCCAAACGGATGCGCGTCGCTGGGGCCCTGCAGCCGCCGGGGCACCTCAATCTCCTGGGGGTCGTAGGGCGCGAAAACCGGTGCCAGCACGGCGATCACCAAAATGGCCAGCACGATGATCCCGCCGATGAGCGTGGACCTGCTCCGCCGCAGTGTGCGGAAGACAACGGCCCACGTGCCCGCCGGCGGCCGGGACAGGGCTGGAAACGCTCTGGTAGACGCCACTCCTTCGCTCATGGAGACCTCACGCGTACTTGATCCGCGGGTCAAGGTAGACGTAGAGCAGGTCAATCAATAGATTCACCAGCACATAGGTTGAGGCCACGAAGATCAGGACCCCCTGTACGACGGGGTAGTCGCGGCGCATCACCGACGAGATGACCAGACGGCCCACGCCGGGCAGGGCAAAGACCGTCTCGGTCACGATGGATCCGGCGAGGAGACCGCCCAACGCCAGGCCGACCACCGTCAGGGTGGGGATCATCGCGTTGCGGAGCGCATGGTGGTAGATGACGACCTGTTCCAGGTTGCCCTTGGCTCTGGCGGTGCGGATGTAGTCCTGTCCGAGCACCTCCAGCATGCTCGAACGCGTCATGCGCGCGATCAGCGCCGAGGCGCTGAAGCCCAGGGTGAAAGCGGGCAGGACCAGCGACCTGAAGGCGCCGGCGACCGACTGGTCGAGCGGCACGTAGCCCGCCACCGGGAACAGCCCGAGGTAAACCGAGAAGAACAGGATCAGGTTGAGGCCCATCCAGAAGGTGGGCACCGATACTCCAAGCAACGCGATGCCCATCGCGACCTGGTCCACCCAGGTGTTGCGCCGCACCGCCGAGACGACGCCGGCCGGGATCCCGATCGAAACGGCCACGGTGAGGGCCATCAGCGTCAGCACCGCGGTGGGTTCCAGCCGCTCGATTATCGCTTGAAGCACCGGGCGCTGCAGGAAGATCGAGTAGCCCAGGTCGCCCTGCAGAGTGCGGCCGTACCACCGCACGAGCTGAATAATGAGAGGCCGGTCCAGGCCCATGAGGCGCTTGAGGTTTTCCACGTCCTCGGTGGTGGCATCGGGGCCCAACATGACTGAGGCCGGGTCGCCGGGCGTCAGGTAGATTAGGAAGAACCCCACCGTCGCCACTATCATGAGTACCGGCAGGAGCGCGATCAGCCGGCGGAAGATGTATCCGGTCATCGTTGAGTCAAAGTCCTCTGCGAGACCTGTGCGGCCTGCCCGTACCCGGTGGAGGGGGCGCGCGCCCCCTCCACTACGGAACCTGGCACCACGCTACCGTGTCTCAAGCCACGAGTTCCACCACACATGCGTGGGGATGTTGACGTAGCCCTTGAGTTCCTTCCTGTAGAGGTGCAGCACGAAGTAGTCGCCGAACTTGATCGTGCCCGCATCCTCGTACCAGAGCTTCTGCATCCGCTTCCAAAGGTCGTGGCGCACCTTCGGGTCGGAGTGTCGCCGCATCAAGGTCATCATCGCGTTCATGTCGCGATTGTCGTACCAGCCCGGCCACGAGGGCTGCAGCGACAGCAGCAGCACCGGATCGGCGACGAAGCTGAACGCCGTGCTGAACACGTCCCAAAGCTCGGGCCGCGCGCGGCGCGCCACCAGCGTGGCCCAGTCCACAATCTGGAGGTCCACCACGAACCCCGCCCGCTCTAGCATCGGCTTGACCACCTGTCCCGCGGTTCCGTAGGCGACGTACTCCATCGTCGTGACCCAGCGTATGGGCTCGCCCTTGTACCCGGCCTCGGCGAGCAACTGCCGGGCGCGCTCGGTGTTCTTCTGGTTGACGAACTCCTTGCCGGCGTCGGTCCACAGGTAGTGTTCCTTAGGCATCAGCCCTGGGTCTATCCGCCAGAAGCGGGGATTGCCGTAGGCCGCGCGCATAACGGACTCCTGATCCAGCGTGGCCTGGAAGGCCTGGCGGATCTTCTTGTTCCCCATCAGCGGCGACCTGTTGTTGAAGACCGCGGTGAGCCAGCTCGCCGTCTCGGTGATGAAGGGCACGAGATCAGGATCGGTGCGCAGCCGGTCGTACTCGTCGGGCGGGATCGTCTCGGCGAAGTGGTACTCCCCCCGCTTGACGCCGGCGATCCGCACCGCCGCGTCGGGCACGGGGATGACGTAGATCGAGTCGAAGTAGGCGTGCTTGCGACCGGTCGCCCCGTCCGGCTCCTCGGTGCGGGCCGCGTAGCCATCGAACCGGTCGAGCCGGATGTGCCGGTCGGGCAGGTGCTCCACGAACTTGTAGGGACCGGTGCTGATGAATCGCTTGACCGGGCCTGTGCCCGCCTCGTCAATTACCTCTTTGGGGAAGATCACCGCCGACTGTCCGACCCAGCCCAGATCCAGCGGCAGCAGCGCGTACGGATCCCGCAGCTTCATGACCACGGTCATGGGATCGGGGTTGGTGAGCGAGACCACGTTGGCAAACAGCCCCCGGCCCCGCGTTGCGATCCGGCCCCACCGCTCGAGCGACGCCTTGACGTCGTCGCTGGTGAGGTCCTTGCCGTTGTGGAACTTGACTCCTCGCCGCAGGGTGAACGTGTAGGTGAGCCGGTCGGGGCTGAGCGTCCACTTGTCCACCAGCACCGGCTTGGGCTCGAACTTCCGGTTGACGGCAAACAGGCCCTCGTTGACGTGGTTCATGATGTGGCCTGTGATTGCCGCGGTGGTCCAGTGCTGATCCAGCGTAGGCGGCTCCCCGATGTGCGCGATCCGCAACGCACCGCCACGCCGCGGCTGCTGGGCCGCGCTGGGAATCAGGGGAAGAAGAACCAGGGCCAATATGACGGCCAGTGCAACTGCACGACCTGGGAGGAACCTCACGACGGCATTCCCTCCTTAGATTTCATCTGGCGTAGTGTGACACTAGCATATCAGAAACCATCCCACAACACGCCCGCGCCGTCCCGCGTAGGCGCCACGGCCTACTGCGTGCCGGGAGCAACGTCCAACTCGGAAAGCAGCGCCCGCGCTTCCGCCAGGGCGTCCCCGAATACCTCCACCGCATGATCCACCTGGGCATCGGTCGCGATCAGCGGCGGAGCAAACCTGATGACCTCCGGCCGGTTGATCCCATGAAAAGCCAGCACCTGCCGCTGCACCATTCCCGCCAGCACCAGGAAGGCCACGTCGGGGTCGGCGAACTCCGCTCCCACCAGAGCGCCGCGGCCCCGGACATCGGTGGTCATCCCGGGAACGGTCGAGGCAGCCTGGCGCAGCCCGGCCATCAGGCGATTCCCTATCTCCGTGGCGCGAGGCAGCAGCCCTTCCTCCTGGATGACCCGTATCGTTGCGGCGGACGCGGCCCATCCCAGACGGTTGCCGAACGTGGTGGTGTGCATGTAGGGATGCTTCGTCATCGCCCCCCACAGGTGCGGGCGGGCGATGAAAGCCCCCACCGGGGCTATGCCGCCCCCCAGCCCCTTGGACGAAGTGAGGATGTCGGGGACCACATCATCGTGCTCGCATGCCCACATCTTGCCGGTGCGACCCATCCCGGTCTGCACCTCATCGAGGATGAGCAGGGCGCCTGAGCGGTCACAGATCTCGCGCAGCGCCCTCAGGTAGCCGTCCGGCGGCACCACCACTCCGTTCTCGCCCTGGATCGGCTCCACGATCACGGCGCCGGTCTTGGGGGTCACCTTGGCGGCGACCGCCTCGGCATCCCCAAACGGCACATGGACGACGCCGGGTATCAGGGGCTCGAACGGCTTGCGGTACATCTCCCGCCCAGAGACCGACAGGGCGCCCAGCGTCTTGCCGTGAAACGCGCCGATCGTGGCGATGATCTCGGGCCGCCCGGTCGCGGCGCGCGTCAACTTGAGCGCTCCCTCGTTCGCCTCCGCGCCGCTGTTGCAGAAGAACACGTACTGGAGATCGCCCGGCGTGATCTCTGCCAGGAGCGCAGCGAGATGACCCATCGGTTCGTTGGCCATGATCCGCACCGAAAGCGGCATCCGGTCAAGCTCGCGCCGTGCGGCTTCGACCACCTTCGGGTGGCGGTGTCCCACGATGAAAACAGCGGGGCCGCAGGCGAAGTCCAAATACTCGCGGCCGTAGGCGTCTCGGATTATGGCCCCTTGGGCCTCGACCTCCAGCGTCTCTACGCCGAGGAACTTGTACCCCTGGACCCACGAGGGGTTCAAATGGTCGGAGTACTGTTGCAAAACGCGCCGCACGCGCTCGTCCACCTCGCGACTCATCCTTCTGCCTCCCCAGCCGTCGCCAGGCATTCCAGCGCGTTCTGCGCCCGGCGAACAATCTCGCGCGTCTCCTTGTATTTGATCCGCGCCAGCGCCTCGTCGAATGTTACCCACTCCGCGGCCACAAATCCTTCCTCACGCTGGGGCCGGGTTTCCTCCCCCCCGAGGAACTCCAGGAGGAAGTAGTGGACGGTCTTGTCATAGAACGTGTCCTCGGTACGCCAGAAGAACGAGTACCGCTCTCGCCCAAGGTCGCTCACCACGCGCACGTTCGAGAGCCCTACCTCTTCGCGCACCTCGCGCAGCGCCACGGCCTCGGAGGTCTCCCCGGGCTCCATGGTTCCCTTGGGCAGCATCCACTTGCCGGCCTCATGCTGCAGGATCAGGATCCGTACCTCGTCGCCGGCGCGATCGTACACCACGCCGCCGGCGCTCTGGGCACGCTTGATCGGTTTTCGCCGCCTCGATGGAGCCGCCATTCTCCCTCCGTCAACACGAAAGCCCCGGGCCCACACCCGCGCCCGCGCGGTCCGACGCCTAGCACCCCAATGCCTCGCGCACGATGCGCTCAACCGCCCGGCCCTCTGCTCGTCCGGCCACCTGACGCATCACCCGACCCATCACGCGGCCGAACTCCCCGCCGCCGGTTGCACCTGTATCGGCGACGACCTCCGCCACAATCCGACGGAGCTCGGCGTCCTCCAGCGGCGCCGGAAGGTAGCCCAGCAGGATGGCCATCTCCAACTGTTCCTTCGCCACCAGATCGTCCCGCCCACCCCGCGTGAAACCCTCGATCGCCTCGCGGCGGCGGCGGACTTCGCGTTGCATGACCTCGATTACCTCGGGCTCGGTCAGGGGCCGGCGGCGCTCGATCTCGGCGTTCTGCAGCGCCGCCCGCGCCAAGCGGATCGTCGAGGTGCGCAGCGCGTCTCTGGCGCGCATTGCATCCTTGAGGTCCTCCCCGAGGCGTTGCTCGATAGTCACCGGCGTTCCCCGATGGCCTGGGCCAGCCCGGCCGGAGCTAGCGGCGCTTCCGCTTCGCGCTGCGGGCCAGCTTCCGGCGCTTCTTCTGGGCCGGCGTCTCGAAGTGCTCGTGACGCTTGGCATCGGTGAGGATCCCGGATCGCTTCACCTGCCGCTTGAACCGCCGCAGCGCGGCGTCCAGACTCTCGTCCTTCCCCACGCGAATTTCCGCCATCGCCCCATCACCCCTCAAACAGACAGGAAGCAGGCTCCTCCACCCTGCGCTTGAGGAACCTGCCGTCCTAAACCGGTGCGGCCGCCACTTCCAACCGCCGCCTCAACGATCGTGGCAGGTCTTACGACGAGCGTATTATACATCAGCCCGAAATGGGGTGTCAAAAGCCCGGCTTGCGCGCGCCGGCGCCCAGGGTAGACTGGATGGGGTGTCAGACCTGGAGGTGCGGCATGGTTGATGTGGTGATCCTGAGCGCGGTGCGAACTCCCATCGGACGGTTCATGGGAGGCCTGGCGACGATACCGGCCACGCGGCTGGGCGGCCTGGTGGTAACCGAGGCGCTGCGGCGCGCCGGCGTGCCGGCCGATGCGGTCAGCGAGGTAATCATGGGCAACGTACTGAGCGCCGGCCTGGGTCAGGCCCCGGCGCGCCAGGCCGTGCTGGCGGCCGGGTTGCCGAACTCGGTCCCGGCCACCATGGTCAACAAGATGTGCGGATCCGGGCTCAAGGCGGTGATGATGGGCTGCCAGGCAATCCAGGCCGGGGACGCAGAGATCGTGGTCGCCGGCGGGATGGAGAACATGAGCGCGGCCCCACACCTGGCCGAGCGCGTGCGCAGCGGGTACCGTCTTGGAGATGGCGTTCTGGTGGACGTCATTCTCCGCGACGGGCTGCACGACGCCTACGGCCACGGGCACATGGGAAACTGCGCCGAGATCCTGGCCCGCACCCGCGGGATCACGCGCGAGGAGCAGGACGCGTTTGCGGCGGAGAGCTACCGCCGCACGATTGCGGCAATGGACGCAGGGGAGTTCGGCGCTGAGATCCTGCCGGTCCATCCCGACAGCGGCGCGCCGACGGTGGCCGAGGACGAAGAACCCCGCCGGGTGAACTACGCCAAGATCCCAACCCTGAAGCCCGCCTTCCAGGTGGACGGTACCGTGACCGCCGCCAACGCGAGCTCGATAAGCGACGGCGCCGCCGCGGTTGTGCTGGCATCGTCCGAGGACGCCCGCCGGATGGGCCGGACGCCGCTGGCCAGGATCGCCGGGCAGGCCGTGGCGGCAATGGCGCCGGAGTGGTTCACCATCGCGCCCGCCGAGGCCGTCAGGCGTCTGCTGGCCAGGGTGGGATGGACCGCGCAAGATGTGGATCTCTTCGAAATCAACGAGGCGTTTGCCGCGGTCGTGATCGGTGTGAGCCGCGAGCTGGAAATCGGAACCGAACGGGTCAACGTCCGCGGCGGAGCCGTGGCAATGGGCCACCCTATCGGCGCGAGCGGCGCGCGGATCCTCACGACGCTTCTGCACGCGATGGCCGCGCGCGGGGCACGACGCGGAGTTGCCGCGGCCTGCCTGGCCGGCGGTGAAGCGGTGGCGCTGGCAGTCGAGAGGACCGCCGGGGTGACTGATTGACGGCCGCCGGGGGCATACCTATAATGAATCCCCGCCTCAAACGAGGGCGGTGCCGCACGGTCGGGTCGTACCAAGAACGCGCCGCGCGACCATGACCCAAGAGCGGTATGCCTCTCTGAGGGCGGGAAATCGGTGCGGCCGTGCCGGCCGGAGGAGACGGGGCAGCGCCTCGGCTCACCTGGCGACGGCCGCGCCGGCTTTGTGCGGCGGCTACTCGGCGGGTTTGGGTCGGGCATAACGAAAAGACTCGGCGGTCCGCCTGGCAGGAATCCGCAGCCGTTCGCTGACCTGCACCGTCACTTGGATCCCCACAGAGCGCAGCCCTTCCACGAACCCACCGCGGATGGCCAGGGCTGCCTGCAGCGCGGCCGGATCCCCAATGGCCTCGATGCGGTACGGCGGGGCAACGGCGGTGGACCCTACCTGCAAGGCGCCGCCGGCCAGCCGGATGCTGGTCGTGGCCAAGATGCGGACCCCGTTGATGGCCATGGCCTCGGCACCCGCGGACCAAAGCTCGTTGGCCACACCCGAGAGATCCTGTGCCTCCACGGCGGACGGCAGGACGCCGCCCTTCCCAGGGGCCCCGCCCCGCGCCACGACGCGCACCCCAGGACCCTCCACCGGGACCAGGCCCAGCACCAACCTGTAACGGGCCAGATCCCTCGCCATGGCCTCTGACAGGCCGCGGCCCTCGATGACAGCGGCCTCGTAGTCACGCGCCCGCCGCCTCAGCGCGTCCACCTCGGCCTCCAGCAGTCTGCGCGCATCCTCCTGTTGCCTAACAAGGACGGCCAGTTCCGCAAGGCGCCAGGAAGGCAGCGCCCCTGCCTGGCGGATGGGCTGTCGGGTCCTCATCTGCGCCACGACCATGAAGCCGACGACGACCAGGAACAATGCCACGGCGCCTTGCCACCGACTGATGGAAAGCATGTGGCGGGTGCGGCGCAACATACCGTCAGTATAGCACCCGATACCCCGGCTACCCCCTGCTGGAGAGCACGCTCAACGCCTTGGAACGTCGAAAAACCGCGAAAGCCGGAGAAATCGGGACTTTCATGGAGATAATGAGAGCCAGCGCCTGGAAACCACTCAGGACGGCCTGGGCGCCGTTCTTGCGTTGGCGCCGCCGGTTCTGAACAATAGGAGATGGATTGGCACTGTCCGGTGGAGAGTGCTAACACACCGCTGTCAGGAGGATGGAGATGCCGGCCAAGCTACTGCTTTACGATGAGAACGCGCGCCGGGCGCTCGAGCGAGGCGTTGAACGGGTGGCCAGCGCGGTCAAGATCACGTTGGGGCCAAAGGGACGCAACGTGGTGCTTGAGAAGAAGTGGGGATCCCCCACGATCACAAAAGATGGCGTCACCGTGGCCAAGGAGATCGAGCTCGAAGACCCCACTGAGAACATGGGGGCGCAGCTCGTCAAGGAGGTGGCCAGCAAGACCAACGACGCGGCGGGCGACGGCACCACCACCGCGACCGTGCTGGCCTGGGCCATGGTACGGGAGGGCCTGAAGAATGTCGCCGCCGGCGCGAACCCAATGCTGATCAAGCGCGGTATGGACAAGGCGGTGGACGCGATCGTCGAGGCCATCAAGAAGGCGAGCATCCAGATCGAGGGCCGTCGTGAGATCGCCCATGTCGCGGGCATCGCCGCCAACGATGCCGGGATCGGCGAGACCATCGCCGACGCCATGGACAAGGTGGGCAAGGACGGCGTCATCACCATCGAGGAAGGCAAGGGCATCGAGACCACCGTCGAGGTGGTCGAGGGCATGCAGTTCGATCGAGGCTACATCTCACCGTACTTCATCACCGACCCCGACAAGATGGAGACCGTCCTCGAGAACCCCTACATTCTGCTCACCGAGAAGAAGATCAGCGCCGCCCGCGACATCGTGCCACTGATGGAGAAGGTGATTCGGACGGGCAGGCCGCTCATCGTCGTAGCTGAGGACGTTGAAGGTGAAGCACTGGCAACCTTGGTGGTCAACAAGCTCCGCGGCATCCTGCACAGCGCGGCCGTGAAGGCACCCGGCTACGGCGATCGTCGCAAGGCCATGCTCGGGGACATGGCCGCCCTCACCGGCGGCAAGGTCGTCTCCGACGACATTGGGATCAAGATCGAAAGCGTCGAGCTGGAGATGCTCGGCCATGCCGACAAGGTGAAGGCCACGAAGGAAGAGACCACGCTCATCGGCGGCAAGGGCGCCAAGGCCGACATTGACGGTCGCGTCGCGCAGATCAAGAAGGAGATCGAGGACACGACCAGCGACTACGACCGCGAGAAGCTGCAGGAGCGCCTGGCCAAGCTGGGCGGGGGCGTCGCCGAGATCAAGGTCGGCGCCGCGACCGAGACCGAGATGAAAGAGAAGAAGCACCGCTTCGAGGACGCGCTCAACGCCACCAAAGCCGCCGTGGAGGAAGGTATCGTGCCCGGCGGCGGGGTTGCGCTCCTGAGGGCGCTATCGCAGCTCGGCGGCATCTCGGCCAGCGGCGAGGAGCAGATCGGCATCAACCTGGTGCGGCGTGCGGTGGAGGAGCCAACGCGACAACTCGTGCACAACGCCGGCGGAGAAGGATCGCTGGTGGTCGAGCGCATCAAGAAGGAAAAGGGCAACGTCGGCTACGACGTCGAAACCGGCGAGTACAAGGACATGGTTAAGGCCGGGATCGTGGATCCGACCAAGGTCACGCGCCTGGCCCTGCAGAATGCCGCCTCAGTGGCCGGGATGCTGCTGACCACCGAAGCGGTCGTGGTCGAGAAGCGAGAGAAGAAGAAGGGCGCGGGCCCCATGCCGGGCGCCGGCGGCATGCCCGACGAGGACTTCTAGACTGCCGGGTTCGCAGATGTAGAAGGGACGCGGGCGACCCCCGCGTCCCTTCCGCATTCTCTTGTTCGAGTATCTGAGCTGGGGTGACCGACGGGATTTGAACCCGCGGCCTCCTGAGCCACAGTCAGGCGCTCTGCCAAGCTGAGCTACGGCCACCACGCGTCACCGCAGATTGTAGCACAGCGCCGGGAGGCGCCTCAATCCTCGCGGGTCGGCTCCTCGCTGCGCGGCTGCAGGCCGTGCGCCTGAGCGACGCCTAGCGGCGTCAGCATCGTGATCGCATGATCGGTGCCGATACCCTGCCGCTCCACGAGCCCCTGCGCCTCCGCCTCCAGGCGCGCGATCACGACCTGGTGCAGCGGCATCCCTGTCAGCTCGGCAAGGCGGCCATCCGTGAGGCCGCGACGGAACCAGGCCTTTTCGTCAAGCAGGATGGAAAGCAGCCGCGCAATGTCGGCCGCCGTGTCTGGGCGCATTGACCTCTCCCCTCCGGCATCAGGGATCGGGACCTGCAAACGGGTATCCATATGTCAGTTGTGCCCAAGACGCGCGGATTCTAGGCAGGGCCCGCGACGTGCGGCCTACCGGTCGGTGGCCAGGGACCGCAGGTGCGTATCTGCAAAGATGCGCGCGCCCTGCGCGCGCACGTGATGGTTAAGCAGCCGCAGTTTCAGGTAGAGACCGAGGTACTTCGTGCTGATCTCCGTGACGGCTGCCTCTCCGGTCAGCGCGTCTACCTCCCAGGCCAGGCCGTACGGCTGGCGGTAGTGCCGCTCCAGCGCGGTGGAAAGCAGCGCCGCCTCCTCCCCCCACTCCCTATCCTCCGTCAGCTGCTCGATCTTGATCAGGTTCACGGCGAGGTCCACGAGTGGGTCGAGCGCGGCGTTGCGGTCGGCGTCCCGGTTCGGTATCAACCCAGCCGTGGTGCGCCGCCGCAGCCAGGCGCGGGCCGACCGGCGCGCGGCGAGCAGGCACTCCTCATCGCCCATGTCGTGGAAGATGTCGAGGAGCAGCTCCATCCACGTGTTGTTCGCGAACAGCGAGAGATCCCTCGTCGCGCCTCGTGCCGACCGCACGTCGTAGAACCGGCCGTCCTGTGCCGTCATGGCGTCGAGCGCACAGCGCTTCCAGCGCATCACAGCAGAGCGAATCCACTCATGACCGCCGGCCCTGTGGAGAGCCAGCAGCCCGAAGACGAAGAACGCGTCCCCCTTGGCGATGACGCTGTCGCCCGACCCCGGGCGCCCGCGCGCCCTGAAAGCCAGGTCCAGCATAGGAACGACAAGGTCGCCCAATGCGCTGGTTGGGAACCGCACGGGAAGAAGTCCCTGGGCACGAACCTCCGGCAGGGCCAGCACCGCCTGTGCCATCTCCGCAGCCCAGGACAGGAGGGCCGGATCGCCCGTTATGTCGTAGATCTTGACGAGCCCCTCGATCCACGCACCGGCCAGCATCGAACTACCTAGCGGCAGGTGGAGGCGCAGGGGCCGGCAGGGGAGTACCGCGTACACCGGAAGCCCGCTACGGCCGGCAGCCAGGAGTCGGACACCCGCCAGGAAGCGCTCGACTTCGGAGGAGATCACCCCCTTACCCCAGGTGCGAAGCGACTCCGCCAGGCCCCACAGAGTATCCACCGAGGCCAGATTGGAGTACAGGATCCTGTGAGTGCGTCCCCGGAGACCATGAACGAGTGCGAGGCCGTGGATGAGGCCGCTGGGGGCCTGAGCAAGGCGCAGCGCTTCCAGAACCTGGCCCCTGGCCCACTCGCACAACGCGCCGTCGCCGGTGATCAGCCCGAGTTCGTGGACGTACTGCACGTAATCCCCCAGTTCGTCAATGATAGGGCTGGGGTCGCGTATGCAGCCGCGCCGGACGTCCACTGTGCGCGCCAGGAGTCCGTGCCCTCCGCAGTACCGATCGCGCAGGAGCCGGGCGACCTCAACTGCCGGGGCCAGATCGCCACCCGCCACGCCGCTACCTCCCCTGGTGAAGCGTGCTCTTCATCACGGGTCGCTTGCCCGATGGCTCGCGGGGGATGTGATCAACCGGCGTCACCCTCACGGCAATCCCGCCTCCCAGCGCCGCCTGCAGGTGCCGGGCCAGCTCCTCCTGGCGATCCTCACCGCAGGCGCCCACTGGCACAACCGCGACCTTGAGCACCTTGGGATCATCCTGCCGGAACTGATACTCCCGCAGCAGGTTCCCATGTGCCAGCATGGCCCGTTGAAGAATCGTCGCTGGGATCCTGAGACCTGCGGCCGTCACCACCCACTCCCAGACCCGGCCGTCCAGCTCGCCCAGAAGCGGTAGGGTCCTACCGCACGGGCACTTCTCTTCCCATGCCGCTGTACCCATGTCTCCGATCTCGTACCGTATGAACGGCATTGCGAGGTTGCGCAGGTCGGTGATGACCAACCGGCCCTTCTGAACCGGCGTCCCCTGCGCATCGCCCGGCTCCCCGCTCACTACCTCCACGATGAACCCCTCGGTGTTCAGGTGCCACCGCCCAAGTTCACACGTCTGAGCAACCCCCCCTGAGAACTCCATCGCCCCGTAGCGCGAGAAGATGGGCGCACAAAAGGCCCGGGCTATCAACTGGCGGGTGTCGTCCCCCATCTGCTCCGCATGGTAGAAGATGCAGCGAGGGACGGTCCGTAGCGGCCTGCCAACCCGCAGCACCGCCTGGGCCAGCAGGTGTAGAAGGCTTGGGAACCCGTAGATCCATACGGGCGCCATCCGCTCAAGCACCTCGACGGTGGGCACCGGATCTCGCGCATAGAGAACCTCCAGTGGGAAGAAAGTGCTGCCGATCAGCCGGCTCCACCACGTCTCCTTCCTCCTCCCGAGTGGGTCCAGACGATGCGCCAGCCACAGCACAGGGGCCACTGCCGTCATGCCGGCCCACCCGAGCGCGTGCCACATCGTGGCCTGCTCGAACGGCGCGGTACGCCTGTCACGGGCGTGCTTCAGGGGCGCCGCGGCTGTCCCTGATGTCGTCTTGAACTGAAGGTCTTCCTTGCTCGCTCGCGTTGAGATCATGGCATCAAGGTGTACCTTGACGTCACGCCTCCGCAGCACGGGCAGCAGCGGGAGGTCCCCGAGGCTCCGGATGTCACCGGGTGATACCCCTGCCTCGTCCATGACCCGCGTGTAATACGGAACCGTTGCGTATGCCCAGGCGATCAGGGCGCACAGCCGGGCTTCCTGCCGAGCGCGGAGCTCCATCGGGTCCGCCTGCTCGGCCCGCCTGAGCACGTCGAGCTCGCGCAACGCCTGGCGGCGGACCAGGCGCGATCCCACCGCAAAGAGACCGTGCATCAGGGCGGTGCGCAACACACCGCTACCTCCCCTGGTGAAGCGTGCTCTTCATCACGGGCCGCTTGCCCGATGGCTCGCGGGGGATGTGATCAACCGGCGTCACACGCACGATGATCCCGCCTCCCAAAACTACCTCCAGGTGCCGGGCCAGCTCCTCCTGGCGGTCTTCGCCGTAGGCACCAACGGGCACAACCGCGACCTCCAGCACCTCGGGGCGGTCCTGCCGGAATTGATACTCCCACAGCAGGTCAATGTGCAGCCGCATGGCCCGTTGAAGAACAATCGCCGGAATCCTGAGACCTGCTGGGGTCACAACCCACTCCCAGATACGGCCTTCCATCTCGCCTAGAAGCGGCAGGATCCTCCCGCACCGGCACTTCTCTTCCCCTGCCGCCGTGCCCACGTCCCCGATCTCGTACCGTATGAATGGCGCTGCCAGGTTGCGCAGGTCGGTAATTACCAAGCGGCCGCTTGGGGCCTGCATCCCGTGCAGGTCGCCCGGCTCACCGGTAACGACCTCGACGACAAACCCTTCGGGGTTCAGGTGCCACCGCCCGTGCTCGCATGTCTGAGCGACCAGCCCGGACAACTCCGCCGCCCCGTAGCGCGAGAGGATGGGCACACCGAAGGCCCGGGCGATCAACTGACGCGTGTCCTCGCCCATGTGCTCCGCTTGGTAGATAATACGGCGCGGGCGGGTTCGCAGCGGCCTGCCGGAGCGCAGAACCGCCTGGGCCAGCAGGTGCAGGAAGCTCGGGTACCCAAGGATCACCGCCGGCGCTATGCGCTCCAGTATCTCCACGACAGGAGCTGACTCCCGTGAATAGAGGGCCTCCAGCGGGGTGGAAGCGCCACCCACCATCCGGCCCCACCAGGTCACCTGTGAGGCCCCCACTGAGACACGGCCCAGCGTGAGCAGCAGATGAGCGTCTGCGGGCGTGACGCCCGCCCACCCCAAGGAGTGCCACCTGGTGGCCTGCTCGAACGGCACGGTGCGCCTGTCGCGGCAGAAGCCCAACGGCTCCGCGCTCGTTCCTGACGTCACAGTGGGCAGCAGATCTCTCTTCCTCGCCCGCTCAGACGTCAGGGCATCAAGGTGCATCTTGACGTCGCGCCGTCGCAGTATCGGCAGAAGAGGTAGATCGTCAATGCCCTGGATGTCGTCGGGCGACACCCCTGCCTGGTCCATGGCCCGGCGGTAGTAGGGGACCGTGTCGTAGGCCCAGCGGATCAGGGCGCGCAGCCGGACCTCCTGCCGCACTCGGAGCTCCTTGGGATCGGCCCTCTCAGCCCACCTGAGGACGGCAAGCTCGCGCAACGCCTGCCGGCGGACCAGGCGCGAGCCCACAGCAAAGAGACCGTGCATAAGGGCGGTGCGTAACACACCGCTACCTCCCCTGGTGGAGCGTGCTTTTCAGCAAGGGGCGCTTGCCTGACGGCTCACGAGGGATGTGCTCGACCGGTGTCACGCGCACGGTGGTCCCGCCTCCCAGGACTGCCTCTAGGTGCCTGGCCAGCTCCTCCTGGCGGTCCGCGCCATAGCCACCTGTCGGCACGACCACGACCTCCAGTACTTCAGGACGATCCTGCCGGAACTGGTACTCCCACAGCAGGTCGCCGTGCAACCTTGAGGTCTGACGTTGAAGGACCGACGCCGGAATCCGAAGACCCGCAGCCGTCACAGCCCAATCCCAGTATCTGCCTTCCAACGCCCCCAGCACAGGAAAGGTTCTCCCGCACGGACACTTCACTTCACCTGCCGCCGCGCCAACATCGCCGATCTCGTACCGCAGGAAGGGCATAACGTGGTTGCGCAGGTCGGTGATGACCAGGCGACCGCGACGAGCCGGCATCCCCTGCCGGTCTCCTGGATCGCCCGTCACGACCTCGACGATTGCGCCTTCAGGGATCAGGTGCCACCGTCCGTCCCCACATGTCTGGGCGACCATCCCCGAGAGCTCCCGCGCCCCGTAGCGTGAGAAGACCGACACTCCAAAAGCCCGTGCGAGCAGCTCGCGAGTATCCTCCTCCATCTGCTCTGCCTGGTAGAAGACGCAGCGAGGGCGTGCGCGCACCGGCCGCCCGGATCGCAGAACCGCCTGGGCCAGCAGGTGCAGGAGGCTGGGCATTCCCAGGATCGCCGCGGGCGCCACGCGTTCCAGCATCTCGATGACCTGGAGCGTCCGCCGTGCGTAGAGGATCTCCAGCGGCATCAAGGCGCTCCCGGTCAGCCTGTTCCACCATTTGATGCGCAGGGTTCGAGGGCGGAGCCCGTCCAGCGTCAGCCTCAGCACAGGTGCCCAGGGCATGACACCGGCCCACTCCAGGGAATGCCACTGGGTGGCCCGCTCGAACGGCAGGGCGCGCCTGTCGAGGTACAATCTCATCGGCTCACCCATCGTGCCCCCAGTGATCTGGGGTAAGAGATGGCTCCGGCCAGCTCGCTCGGAAACCAGAGACCCGAGGTTCACCTTGATGTCGCGCCGCCGCAGTATCGGCAGAAGAGGTAGATCGTCAATGCCCTGGATGTCGCCGGGCGATACCCCCGCCCCGTCCATAGCCTGTCGGTAGTAGGGGACGGTGTCGTAGGCCCAGCGGACAAGGGCGCGGAGCCGCGCCTCCTGCCGCGCGCGCAGCTCCAGAGGGTCCGCCTTCTCGGCCCATCTGAGTACATCGAGTTCGCGCCTCGCCTGCCGGCGATCCAGGCGCGAGCCCAGCGCAAAGAAACCGTGCATCAGGGCGGTGCGCGCCGGTGTCACCGCCGCACCAGGGGCACAAGCGCCACGCCGAACAGCGAATGCCAGATGCGCGCGGCGCACTTGGCCGCGGCCACGCCGATCACCCCAAACCGCATCGTCAGTAGGGCAAGGCCCACGACCTCGACGGCAAAGGCAGTCGCGGCCAACCAGTGCTGCGCCCTGACGTGGCCGCGGGCTGCCAGGAATGAGTTTGCCTGGCTGCCCGGGAAGCCCAGCGCCACCGCGGCGACTAGAACCTGGGCTACAAGAACGCTATCGCGGTAGTGCGCGGTGAAGAGAGCGGGCACCAGCATCGGCATCGCGAGAACCATCGCCCCTCCAACCGCGACCGCGGTCGGGAAGCCGGCAATCAGACTGCGCCGCAGGAGGCGGCGCGCATCGTCATCGCGGGCCGCAGCCATGCGCGGCACCATCTGGAGATTGACCAGCGATGTGGCCTGCCTGAGGACCTCCCACCACACCATGCCGATGGAGAACACCGCCAGGCTGGCCGGCCCAAGGGCGGTTCCCACGACGAGGCCCGAGAGGTAGGTTTGGCCGGTCGAGACAAGATAGACCGGCGAGAGCCGGCGGCCGTACTGCACAGCCTCGGGGTCGGCCGCTGCATGAAAGGCCACGCCCCGCGCAGTCGCCCGGAGGAATGCAGCGTGGAGCAAGATCGTCGTCGCCAGCCAGGCGAGCGCGGCCGCCTCCAGCCGCCCATGCGCCAGGAGCACCAGGACCACTACCGGCACCGGCAGCGCCATGACCGCGCTCTGGAAGAGAGCATACCTCAGGTAATCCTGCCTGCCGCCGAGAAACGGCAGATAGAGCTCGAGCGTGGTCAGCATGGGAAAGCAGAGGGCGGCGATCGCCAGCGCGCGTCCCATGGCCGGTTGGCCCCAGGCGCCGAACACCATTGCCAGCACAAGCAGGATGCCGATCCCGATAGGCGACGCCCTGGCACGGGCGCGCATGCCCGCCCTGAGCACGCCGTCATACCCACGCGCACTGGCCCGCATGACAGCCACGGTCATTCCAGGCAGGGCGGTCAGCCCAACCATCCCAAGCAGCGCCATCGCGTATTTGTACTGCCCGTACACCTCCTGGGTTGAGAGGTGTGCAAACGCCATCCCCATGCCGAACCCGGCCAGCATGGAGACGCCCCTGCCGCCGGCCAGCAGCACGCTGTCCAGGGCAGGCCGCAGCCAGCCCTGGACACGACCCGGCTTCACGCGGTCTCTTCCAGCAGACGGGAGTATATCCGAAGAACATCTGCGGCCATCCGCGACGCCGTGAAACGCTCGGCTACGCGCGAACGGCCGCCCGTGCCCATCCGCTCGGCGGTTGCGGGATCACGCAGCAGTGCCACGATCGCCCGACCGAAAGCATCGGGGGATTCTGGACCCACCAGCAGGCCGGTTTCGCCGTCTTCTACTATCTCGTCCAACGGCGGAATATGGGCTGCGACGACCGGCTTACCCGCGGCCATCGCCTCGGCTACGGCCAGCCCGAAGCCTTCGGACCTGGAGCCAGAAGCAAAGACGTCCACGGAGTGAAGAAAGGAAGGGACATCTTCTTGGAATCCCACAAGCCGCACGTGTTCGCGCAACCCCAGGTCATGTATAAGGTTTGCGAGCGCGCGCCCGTATGCCGCCGAACCCACCCCCGCGATCAGCAGTACCGCGTTCGGGAACTCGCGCAGCACGCGCGGCATGCCTTGGACCAGGAGATCGTGCCCCTTGCCGGGCTCGAGCCGGCCCACGGTGCCGATGACCGGCCGCTCCTCCATCCCCCACTCGGCCCGCAGGTCGCGCCGCGCTGAGGCGAACGACTCGACATCGATCCCGTTGTAGACCACGCGCACGCTCTCCGAAGGCAGCCCGCATGACTGCACAAGCCAGGTGCTCACGGCTCCGGAAGTCGCCAGCACGGCATCGGCGCGGCGCCATACACCGGCCAGCGCCGGTTTCAGGTAGCGCCACATTCCCTGCGTGCCATAGGTACCGTGCACGGTCACCACCCTGGGGATCGGCTTCCGTCCGCGTGCGACGATTCCCGCAATGTCCGCCCTGGGCAGGTGCGTGTGCAGAATGTCGGGACGTTCCTCGCGGATCAGGCCGTGGAGAGTCCAGGGACACCTCGGATCGAAGCGCGCACAGTCAAGGTCGCGCACCACAATGCCTGCACGCTCAAACTCCGGTCGCAGCGACCCCGTGTCGGGGACGTGCTCGCGCAGACACGCGACGGTCAGATCCACCCCGGCCGCCTTGTGATGCCGGCACAACGCCAGCAGCGTGACCTCCGCGCCGCCGGCCGCCACAGTGTTGGTGACGTGAAGGATCTTCACGACGCTCCCCTGTGCGGGACCGAAGCGGCGGTCGAGCTCAAGAGGGCCTCGGTGGCGTCCGCCACGCGCGAGACGGTGAAGCGCTCCGCTGCGCGGAGGGCGCCGGCTGCCAGCCGTGCCCGCTCAGCCGGAGAGGAGATCAGGCGCTCAAGCGCCCCTCGGAGGGCATCGGGATCCGAAGGCGGAATCAGCAGCCCGTTCTCTCCGTCTTTTACGGCCTCAGGCACACCGCCCACGGCGGTTGCGATCAGCGGCATCCCGAGCACCATGGCGTCCAGCACCGCGTGGGGCAGGCCCTCCCACGTGGAGTTCAACACAAAGATGTCGCAGGATGCCATGATGCCCAGCGTCTCCTCGCGCGACCTGCGGCCAGCGAAGAACACGCGGTCGGCCGCGCCCGCCTCTATCGCAGCCTGCTCCAGCCGGACCCGGTCCGGACCGTCACCGACCACGACCAGGCCGAGGTCGCGCTGCCCGGCGACCACAGCGATCAACTCGCCGATCCCCTTCCACCTGGTAAGACGGGCCGCCGTAACCAGCGTCAACGGCGTCGAGAGCGGAAGGGTCGCGGGGGCGAGCGTCTCAGGCAGTTCAACCCCGTTGGGTATCACAGCGATCCGGGAGGCCGGGACTCCCCACCGTTCAACCCAGCCGGCCATCCATCGCGAGTGGACGATCACGCGGTCCGCCCGCCGGATCCACCAAGCGCGCAGGCGCCTCAGCGCCTCCACCCTCGCACCATACCTCTGCTGCTGGAATACCTCGAAGGTGTCGTGCACCCGCCCCAACAGGACCGAGCGCTCCCAGGCCAGGTCGCCCACGACCTTCATCACCAGGGGCCGCCGTAGCAGCGCGTTGGCAACCACCGACTCCAGGGCCAGACCGTAGACCAGCAGGACGTCGACCCGGCTGCCCAACTCCAGGATCGCACGGATGGTTCGCAGCCACCGTACGAGTCTGGGCCCGGGTCGGGCAAAGCGCACAACCGAAAACGGGTAGAGCGAATCATCGCCGTCCGCGCGGTCGCTTACTGTCAGAACAGCCACCTGGTGGCCGCGGCGGCAGAGTTCCCCGGCCAGAGGCGGGATCGCCGTGGCGTGCCCGCCTATGTCGGGTGGAAAGACCGGAGTGACTATCAGAATCCTCATCGTCCCTGCAGCATGGCGCGGGCCTGCGACCGCTGCCGCGGTCGGCACGCGCGCCGAACTGCGCCCGCGGTTATGCGCCCCAAGTCTCGCTCAGGACCCTCACCCAGTTGCCGTGGGCGATCTTGCGCAGGTCCTCACCCGAGTATCCGCGGTCTGCGAGCGCCCGCATGAGCTTGGGCAGACCGGCTGCATCCTTCAACTCGGCCGGCATGACCGCGCCGTCCAGGTCAGAGCCCAGGGCGACGCAGTCAACCCCCATCCGCTCGGCCATGTAGTCAATGTGCTCAACCATTCTCGCGATGGGCGTCTCGGCGTTCCGAGCTCCGTCCTCGCGCAGAAAGCCCACGTGAAAGTTGAGACCCACTACACCTCTGCTCTCGCGGATCGCGTCAAGTTGCCGGTCCGTGAGGTTCCGCGGCGACGGCGTCAGCGCGTGGGCATTGGAATGGGTGGCAACCAATGGGGCATCGGTCAGAGCCGCCACGTCCCAGAAGCCCTGCTCGGTAATGTGGGAGAGGTCAATCATCACCCTGCGCCGGTTGAGTTGCCGCACCAGCTCCCTGCCCGCATCGGTGAGCCCGGGGCCGGTGTCGGGCGAATGAGGGAACTTGAACGGCACGCCCTGCGCGAAGCGGTTACGGCGGCTGTGCGTGATGCCGACCGAGCGCAGCCCGGCGGCATAGAACGCCTCAAGCGCGCGTCCCTCTGGATCGAGCGGCTCGGCGCCCTCGAAGTGCAGAAGCATGGCGAAGACGCCTCCCTCGAGGCACTGCTGCAGCTCGGCCGCGCTGCGAACGACCTTCGCCTTCCCGCCCGAGGCCTGCTCGGCCTGCAGCAGCCTTCCGAGCAGGCCGAGCGCGGTAGCCTGCGCGTACTCCAGTGACATCGGCTCCGGCCACGTGCTCTCGTCGCCGTACACACGCATCGAGGTGTTGGTGGATGAGGAGTCCGCCGGAGGCTCCTCCGATACGCCAGGGTCGCGTATGTAGATGGCGAAGAAACCTCCGCCCAGACCGCCCTCATGCGCGCGAGGCAGGTCAATGTGTCCGACTTCAGAACGATCGAAGAACGACCGGTCCGTATCAACTAGACTAAGAATCGTGTCGTTGTGACCGTCGAAAATCAGCGGGAATCCCATCGTTGTCTCAGTCACGCCGTAACTCCCCTTCCGGCACGCATTGGCCACAGATGTTTGGGTCTTTGCCGTGGTCCCGCTGCAGTCCTGCCGCTCGACGAGTTCCTGCGCGAATAGCAGGAGCAGTGTCGGCGATGGGGAAGGGATACGCAGCGACGGATTCCGTCCCGATGGAGGAGATCACTGTGCGGTTGCGTGGAAAGAGTGCTGTGGTGGCTTTGGTGGTGGTGGTGGCCGCGGTTGCGGCGGTTGCGTTGGTGGCTTCGAGGGGCATCCTCGCGGCGCCGGTTGCCCTGCCGCCCGAGATATACAGAGTAGTACCGGCGCCGGAGAGCAGGGCCTGCCCTACCCCGGAGATCGCCGTGGGCCTGCGGCTGACCGACGCGATGCGGCAATATGGTAGTCTTGACGTGAAGTTGGTGACGTTGAAGCTCGACGGCACGGACATCACGGCAAGTGCACAGGCGAGCGGGACGAAGGATTTCCCTCAGAGCATGGCCACCCTTACCTACAAGCCCACGGCCCCGCTGGCGCTGGGCTGGCATCAGGCTTCGTTCACCTTCCCCTCGAGCAAGGGGCCCGTGACCTACGAGTGGAAGTTCCGTGTTGCGGAGATCGCGTGTCGCTAGACGACGTCGCGCCGTTCTCGACCACCTCTATAGTAGCTCCCCGACTTGTGTCGCCCGCCATCGGCCGAGCGAAGTCCAGTGCCCAGTGGAGGATCCTCCGCGCACCGGGGGTCCAGACTACTTGCCGGCCCTAAGCTGCCATCTACGCCTAAGTGCCTCGGCGACCTCGTTTTGTGGATGATGGAGTGACGTCCTCCAGGCGCAGTCGTCTGGCAGGCGGTCCAGCGGCTCTCCGACTGTCTGTTGGCTTCCATGAGAATCGCCCCTCAGGCTGGTTCAGGGAGTCACGCACCTGGGTCAGACGGTTGGCGGCGGCGGCGGTTTCCGTTCTCATCGTACTGGTGGCGGATGAAGTGCCCCAGCGGATCGGTAACCCGTGTGACCAGCCTGCGGGTGTCGTACTCGGTGGTCCCTGTGCGGCCACCTCCGTCGGTCCTGATGACCTGGTTATCGAAGGCATCGTAGCCGAAGGTGTTGTAGACGTACTGGACCAGGGACTCATCCGCTGTGTCGGTGGCCTTGCGGACGTGGGTCGGGTTGAGGATCCCGACAGTACTGCAGGCGATCGCCAGCCTGGACGTGCGTCGAGGCGACTAGCCGAAAAGAGCCTGCAGAAGGGAAGTTCTGTCGATTTCGAGGTAGCTGGCAATATCCTTCAGAATTCCGCTCAGAGTACCGGTCTTCAGCGGAGCGTAACGAGGAATCGTGATGTGGTGCGACGAGCCTTTCAGGGTTGAGGTCAAGCGAAGATGACTGCCGGTCTGACGCGTGACCTCCTAGCCGTATCGGCGGAGCACCTGGGCGAGGTCGTCGCCACCGAGGTCGCGCGGGACCTTCATGCCGGGATGAGCTCGTCCCGGACCAGGTGGAGCCGAATGACGCGGGGTCGGTCCTCCTCAGAGAAGTGACAGCGGACGGCATCCCGCACCGCGTCCTTCAGCGCCTCCACAGTCTCGGCCTCGGTGAAGATCGAGGCGCCGAGGGCTCTGGCCTCATAGCCGCCGTCGGCGGATTCCTCAATGAGGAAGATGATCTCGCTCACGACATCCCCTCCGCTTTGCGCCCGTAGCATAACATAGGATAGGCCGCAACGGCGCGCATTACATGCCTGCGGCAAAACTGCAACGACGCCATTCGACAGCGGCACATTCTCAGCGGGCAAAGTGGTGAGCGCATTTCATTTGGTGAACAGAGAGCGCGGGGGCCGAGACTGGCGAGATACCCTACAAGTAGCAGCGCCACAGCTGGGACCGTAATCCCCGTGATTATCTCTCACTTCCTGGTGTGATCGGTCTCTGTCCGACGTTCCCTGATGAACTCTATGACCTGCGCGCGGGTCGGAATCGGCTCCACTGCCCCGAGTCCCATCGCGGTGAGAGCACCGGCCGTGTTCGCGACGCGCGCGGCCTCCCCCACGCCTGCACCTTCCAGCCACGAAGCGACGAAAGCGCCGGCGAACGCGTCTCCCGCTCCGCTCGCGTCGACTACATCCACCGACCACGCCGCCAGAACAAAGCGAGCCCTCTCTGCGGTGGCGACCAAGCAGCCTTTTGCTCCGCGCTTGAGCACGACCGTCCGCGGCCCGAAACTTAGGACGTGCTCGACCACAATTTCTGGATCGACACCAGGATAGAGGTGAGCGATATCCTCCTCGCTGACGAAGACCAGGTGCGCACGGGCGAAAGTACGCTCGACCACCGGACGGGCCACCTTGAGCGGCCATAGCCTCGGCCGCACGTTTGCGTCATAGCTGATCGTGCGGCCCGCGCGCTCAGCGATGTCGAGCGCCGTCTCCACCGCCTCCCGCGCAGTTTCGGAGATGGCCTGAGTGATCCCCGAAGTGTGAAACACCTTAGCGCCAGCGATGTAGACCTCGTCGAGATCCCCCGGGGCTAGCCGCGAGGCCGCCGACGCCGACCGATAGTACGTGAAGTCGTGGCTCCCCTTGTCGCGGATCGAGATGAAGTACACGCCCGTGATGCCCTCGGACTCAACAATCACCCGGCTGTAGTCCACCCCCTCCCGCTCCCAGAGGGCAAGAAAAGCGTGGCCGAACTCGTCCCCGCCCACGCGGGTCACATAGCCGGACGACGCGCCCATCCGCGCAGCCGCCACGATGAAGTTGGCGGTATCCCCGCCGAAGCCCCTACGGAACGTACGCACCTCTCCCAGGCGACCGCACTGCTCGGCCGCGAATTCCGCCATCGGCTCCCCGAGGGCGATGATCTCAGGCAATCCCTTAGATGCGGGCAAGCTCCTCCACCGCTCTGCGGATCGACCCTAGCTTATGGATCGCGTCGGTCATCCGCCGCTCTGTCTCCTCGATCTGACGGGCAGTATCCAGCACATCCGCGGCGTGCCCCCTCGGGACGACGACGACCCCGTCGGCGTCACCTATGCTGATGTCGCCCGGATGAACTAGCACGCCGCCGCAGACGACCGGAAAGTTGAAGCCGACTGTCACATACCGACCGACGGTGGTGCTCGGGACGATCGTCCGGGAGAATGCAGGAAACTGGGCCTGGCGAATCTCCTCGACGTCCCGCACGCCGGCATCGAGAGCCGCACCACCGAGGTTCCGGGCGACGGCTCCTGCGGTCATGATGCCTCCCCACTGCGCGACGTTGCGCGCGCCCTGAGGATCCTCCATCCCGATGACGATAATCGAGCCCGACTCCGCCTCGTCAATCGCCTGGAGCGCATGCTCAGGGGACTTGCTCTCCTGCGCGGCTCGCTCCAGTACCTTCACTGCCGGCCCTACCATCTTCGCCAGAAACACGGGTTTGATCTCATGCGTCATGAATCCCGGTCGCTTCACAACTCGGTCCACCGCATCTGCGACAGAGGCTGTCGCGACTGCCCGGAACCCCGCGATTGGCTCACCAAGCGTTGCTCCCACTACAGCTCACCGTCCTCGCCTCGAAGAGTCCGCGTCTGCCCCAGCGCGAACGAGATCCGCACCCTCGCCTGCCGCACTTGGAGACCAAGCACCCACCGGGCCTGTCCCGGCTGACGTTCGGGCTTGCTTCCGACACACTCACTACCCGGCCCATCTGCGCCCGGCGGTCGAAAAGCGCGGCGCCCCGAGCAGCGAATAGAGCCCAGAGGCTTCGGCCGGATGGCGACGATGATGTGCGCGAGATTCATTTCTCTCGTCTGTTTCAACGTTCTGCTGGCCATCCTTGCTCTATGTGCCGGGTTGTGCTTGGGCCCGCGCCCCATCGGAATGCCAATCTACGAATGTTCTGCCGTCTCTGAAAGGCGATATCCACGTACCCAACGGAGATAGTCGATTAGCCCGTCCTTCAAATCAAACTGCGGCGTAAACTCCAACTCTCTCTCTGCGGCAGAGATGTTATATGTGCTGCGAATGCAGTCAAGCACCACCTCGATGGGACTCAGCCCGGATCCAATGCTCACGCGAGCTCCAGGCTCCAAGCCGCGCAGGATCTCCACAACATCCCTATCCGTGTGGAGCCGACCCAGAGCGATGAAGAACAGGCGCTGCGTCAATCGCTCGGGAGGAACATCGATCGCCCTTACCAGAGCCTCGGCGGCGTCCCGCACGTAGAGGTAATCGCGTCGGTCGTCGGCGCCGCTCGGGCGCTCAAACGGCTCGCCTGCGGCCTGTGCGTGCGCGGCCCCCGCCACGAACGTTTGGTGAGGGGACCCGAAACCGTATACCGAAGGGAAACGGAGCACAATCACGTCCAGACGCTGCACGCGCGCGAAGGCGAGGGCGACAATTTCACTCATCGCTTTAGATGCGCCGTAGTGGCCCGCCGGATGCCCAACGAAGATGTCGAGTGTCGGGTGGCGCTCATCCGTCCGGTCTACCTGAGTCCCGACCAGGGCTCCCGTGGAACTGACGTGAACGAGGCGCCGTACTGCCGCCTGCGCGGCCAAGTCGCACAGCACAAGGGGGCCGCGCACGTTCACCTCGTAAGTGGCCAGGGGATGAGCGTTGCACCAATCGAGCATCTGAAGAGCTGCGAGGTTCACAATGGCATGGAAGGGTCCACGGCGCAGGAGCCCGGCCACCTCCGTCGGGACTGAGATGTCACCTTCGACAAACTCCACTCCATCGGGCGCATCTGCGAGGATGTAGCGACCCATTTGGTTGGGCGGTGCCCGATCGAAGAGCACAACCTCACCGCCGCGCTGGGTGAGGAGTCGAGCCAAATGACACCCTACGAATCCTGTACCTCCCAGTATTGCGATGCGCCTGTTCATCTATCGATCCCGCAGTGAGGGGTCCAGGACATCCCGCAGTCCGTCCCCGAGGAGATTGATCGATAGGACGGCAAGAAGGATGGCACAGCCGGGGACGAGCGGGTACCAGAACTCCGAAGTTAGGAACCGCCGCGCGTCGTTGAGCATGAGGCCCCAGCTTGGATTGGGTGGCTGCGTTCCGATACCCAGGAAGCTTAGAGCTGCTTCGGAGATGATGGCGTGTCCGAAGAGATAGCTACCCATCACGAGGATTGGACCCACGAGATTGGGGGCAATGTGACGCATGAGGATGATGTGATCCCGCGCCCCGATCGCCCGGGCGGCGAGGATGAACTCAGTCTCCGCGATGGAGAGGACGCTGCTGCGGACCACCCGGGCGCAGCGAGGCGCGTACACGATTCCGAGCGCGATGATCGCACTGCGTAGATTCATACCGAGCATAACCGAGAGCGCCATCGCCAGCAGGATGTCGGGAAAAGAGAGGAACGCGTCCATGACGCGCATCAGGGCGCGGTCGAGCAGACCCTTGTAGTAGCCGGCGATCAGCCCCACCAAGCCCCCGCCCAGCACGGCGATGACAGTGACCGTCGTGCCGACCCCGATTGAAATCCGGGCGCCGTACAAGGTGCGCGAGAGCAGATCCCGACCAAGCGAGTCCAGCCCAAGCGGAAACTTGATACCCGGAGGGGTGAGCGGGGTGCCCAGGTTCATCTCGATGGGGGAGTAGTCTGCGATGACTGGGGCGAGCAGCGCGCTAATGGAAAAGATCGCGAAAAGAACAGCGCCCGCCATACCTACTCGGTGGCGGAGGAACCGACGAAGTTGCTGGCGCCCGGTGCCCTCGTGGACCGGAACAAGCGACTTCTTCGACCGTCCTCCGACCCGAGTGCCGACACTGAGTTGCGCACGATTCCTCATTGGTAGCGGATGCGGGGGTCGGCGAGCGTGTAAATGATGTCGCTCACCAAGCTGCCCAGCATGCAGACCAAGCTCAGGATCAGGGTCACGCCCTGCACAACCGGGAAGTCACGCATGAAAATGGACCGAATGAGCAGCGCGCCGATCCCCGGTAACCCGAAGATCTCTTCAATTATGATCGCTCCTGCCATCAGGTGGACAAAGTTGATCGTCGCGATGGTGATGACCGGGATGATACCGTTGCGCAGGGCGTGCTTGTACATGACCTGCCAGTGCGAGAGACCCTTCCCTCGAGCGGTGCGGATGTAGTCTGCCCCCAGTACTTCCAGCAGACTGGACCGGGCAAGGCGCGCGGTGAGACCCGCGTAGCCGACGCCAAGCGAGAGCGTCGGCATGACGAGGTTACGCATCGCGATGAGTGGTTCGCCCCACAGGTCCACGCTGAATGCGGCGATCGGGAACAGCCGCCAATGCACGCCGAGCGCGAGGATGAGCAGCAGGGCCATCAGGTAGGAGGGCACGGACAGACCCAGAATCGCCGCTACCATGATCCCCTGATCCACAGCGCTGTTGCGTCGGAGGGCCGAATAGAACCCTGTCAAGAGTCCAAGGAGGGTGGCGAACGCGATCGCCGTGAAGGCAATGTAGGTCGTGGTGGGTGCCCGCTCCGCGATCATGTCGATTATGCGCTCGCGCGTCCTTAGCGAACGCCCGAGATCACCCCGCAGAATGCCCCACATCCACCGCGTGTACTGGACAGGCAGCGGGAGGTCT
Source organism: bacterium (assembly GCA_031082185.1). Taxonomy (NCBI): domain Bacteria; species bacterium. The sequence continues at coordinate 73,779 of JAVHLI010000007.1, forward strand.
AGTCCCAGCTCCTTGCGTACTTCGGCAACCAACTGCGACGTGGCGTCTGGTCCGAGCATGATGACGACCGGGTCGTCGCCGCGCACGCGCATCAGCCCGAAGACGAGCAGACTGACGAGAAAGAGCGTCGGGACGAGATCGATCAGGCGCCTCAAGATGTACTCCACGACAGCCTAGAACCCCCGGTCGTGCGACTGCAGGGCGTTCGTAACAATCTGTCGGAGCATCGTGACTAAGCCAGTCTGGACGTCGCGGCTTGTACCGTCCACGAAGGGCATCTGTGCTGCGTAGTTGCCGTCAAACCCGCCCGCCGCCACACAGCGATCGAGTATGCGTCCAGCGAGCTCCGCGTCGTGCAGCGTCGACGGATCACGAAGGATGATGGCGAGGGCGGCGGCCACTCCATACGCACCCCAGTTCGAGATGGCCGCAACAACCAGCGCATCAGTGGGGACCACCGTCCCCACGCCGCCGCCACAACCGCAGTGGCAGGCCTGGCCGTATGGGTGGACCTCCCGGACGGCCGCCGCGATGACGCCGAAGCCAATCTCGTTCCCGCCGTCGCCGATGCCGACGGTATAGATCCCCAGCTCGTGGGCACGCGCGGCCAGGAGGTGCGCGTGTCCTACCTCGGAAGGCGGCACGCTCACGCCGTTCACAGTGTGCCAGACCCCCTGCTCATTTGGACCGAGCTTCTCGATGAAGATGACGGCAGATGGGCGAAAGGTATCCAGCATCTCCTGGTACGCCTTCGCATCGGCGCCGGGATCGCCCGGAAGGGTCCGCCATGAGGCGCACATGCCCCGGCGGGCGGCCACCCAAGCGTCGTCCATCAACGGCATCGCCGCCGCTTCGCAGCTCGCCCGTAGTGGGGCGAGGTGATGTGCCTCGCAGACGAAAACGGGGCGGGCGCCCAGGCCGATCCCAAGCGCCCGCCCTAGGGCTGCCGCGCCGACAGGCCCGTCGGTCTCGCCAGCCGGCAGGTGCGGGGGGCCGCCCGCACCGGTGACGAGCAGTACATAGTCTCCGGCTTCTACGTGCGCCTTCAATCCTGTCGCGGCCCGGTAGGTGAGAGGACTACCGGACGCGGCTCGGGCGGCGTCGTACAGCCGCGGTATGATGCCCCGGGGGAAGCCGGAGGCAAACCGCATCTCCACAGTGATCAGCCGGTCAATCTGCTCGCACGCGATCGCGGGCATGGCCGCCTTCGTGTCTCTAACGTCTCAACCAGGTCCCGGAGTAGCTCAGCTCTGCGCCCGGGGTGAGGAACAGCTTCTGCACGGAGTCCAAGGTCGCCTGAACGTTGATCGAGTGAACGGTGTAGATGAACGAGTTCTCCTGCCGGATCAGATCCTGGACCCTCCAGTAGATGGGCTCGCGGTCTTTCCGCTCGGTCAACCCCCGACCTCGATCCAGCAGTGCGTCGATCTCAGGGTGCTCCCAACCGTGCCAGTGCTGGGTGCCCTTGCGGTGGAACCAGTAAATCGGAGAGTCAGGATCCGGGCTGACGATCACGACGTCCTGCAGCGCGATCTCGAATTCATTCGTTCCAATCAACTTCGAGTTGTACGTGCCTGTGTCCAGGGCCTCGATTTTGACCCGGATGCCGGCCTGGGCGAGCTGGCTCGCGATGACCTCTGCTTGACGCACCATCGGTTGGTAGTTAGGGGCCATCAGCGTCGTCTCGAAGCCATCTGGATAGCCGGCGTCGGCCAGCAGCTTCTTCGCCGCAGCGATGTCGGCCTTGTTTCCGTACACGCGATTTGGTGGGTAGCCCATGAACCCCGGAGGCGTCGGCGTGTCCGCGGGAACGGCGAACCCGTAGTAGACGTCTCGCACGATCTGGTCGCGGTCCAGCGCCAGGGCGATCGCACGCCGGACGCGAGCGTCACCGAGCGGGCCGTTCTTCACCATCTTGTAGCTGAACAGGATGCCGTCCCATGCGTGTGCGACAATCGCCTGCACAACGATCCCCTTCTCTGTGCGCAGCTTAGCTACGTCCTTTAGGTCGGGAGTCTGGACGACGTCCGCCTGCCGGGTACGGAGCATATTCGCCCGGACGAACGGATCGGGTACGATCAGGAACTTGATCCCGTTGAGGTAAGGCAGTCCCTTCATCCAGTACTTGTCGAACCGCTTCAGCTCGATGGAGTTGCCGGGGATCCATTTCACGAATTGGAACGGCCCGGTTCCGACGGGATTGCGGTTGAACTTCTCCATCCCCATCTCCTGATAGGCTTTCTTGGAGACGACCATGGTGAGATGAGTCAGGGAAGTCGCCTGGAAGGCCGCGTAGGGCATGGTCAGAACGAACTCGACAGTGTACCGGTTGATCACCCGCGCTTCCTTCAGTCCGCTCAACGAGAAGAGAGACCGCAGCTTCTTCTGCACGACCTCGTTGTAACTGAAGGCCACGTCTTCCGCAGTCATCTCACCGTAGCCCTTGTGGAACTGCACGCCTTTGCGGAGCCTGACGATCCACCGGGTGTCGCTAACTTTCTCGATGGAAGTAGCCAGCCCCGGTACGAGCTTGCCTTCCCCGTAGTTCACGAAGAACAGCGGATCGAACAGCGCCAGCCGCGGCTTCGCGGACGGCGCATCGCCGCCGGTCATAAGTGGGCTGAGCGTGATCGGCTCCACGGCCACAGCGAATCGAAGCGTCCCGCCTCGCACCGGAGCCTGGCTGGCGCCGGCCGCAATAGCCATCGTCGTGACGACCATCGCCAACACGAGTACCCATACCGACAGGGCACGTTTCATGTGAACCGCAACCTCCTTTGTCTGACTCCTGCTTGTCCAACTCCCGCCGAACTTATACAACCGACCGCACACAGTGGCTCGCTGGCCCACCTCCTTTCCGGTCACTCAGTCCTCGCGGAGCGCCACGACCATCTCCACTTCGACCGGGATGTTGTTGGGCAGCGCGGCCACACCCACCGCGGAACGCGCGTGGCGCCCGTTCTCTCCCCAGATCGAAACCATTAGATCCGAGAACCCGTCAACGACCTCTGGTTGCCGGTAAAAGTCAGGGGCGCTGGCGACCAACCCGAGCACCTTCAGTACGCCGGTGACACGGTCGAGGTCGCCCCCGAGAAAGTCCCTAAGGGCACTGAGCGCGTTGAGACCGCACAGTTGGGCCGCTTTATACCCCTCTTCGAGGGATACTTCCGCCCCCACCTTTCCCTGGCACTGGGGCGTCCCGTCGACAGTCGGCCCTTGTCCGGAAACATAGAGCAGATGGCCGTCACGCTTGACAGGTATCAACCCCTTCCGATACGGGGTCTTGGGGAGCTCGAGACCAAGGCCACGAACGACTTCCTCTACCCTTCGCATGGCACACAACTCCTCAATGCGCCGCAGCAGTTACCGCTGCCATCGGGCGCCTGTTGTATTTCCTCCTGGCTGGTAAGGGCCGCGAGGAAGCGCGCGAAGCACTCCGCACCGTCGCGGCATACAATCGCTACCGCGTCCTCGCCCACGCCAACTTGGCCATCTGGATCTCGCCGGCTTTCAGTGCGTTCAACATGCTCTCTGCCTGTCGTTGCTGCTAAGAAATCTCTCGACGTCCACCCGCGTGGGGATGTATCCACCGCCCCCAACCCCGTCGCCGTTAGCACCCCCACTGCATGTCCGATGCGTCCGGCCTCCGCAGCGGGAGCGCCCGCCGCCCATGCGCTCACAAACGCACCGGCGAACGCGTCGCCGGCCCCGGTCGTGTGCAACATGTCCACGTGGCGCCGGAAGCGCGACCCGCTCGCCTTCGTCGGTCACGACGAGACAGCCGTCCGCACCCCGCCTGAGCACAACAACCCTCGCCGCCAGCCCGAGCAACCGGTCCACCACCTCGTTTGCAGATACCTCTGGGTGCAGCTGCGCGGCGTCCTCGTTGCTGAGGAACACCATGTGCGCAGCGGGCCGTCTGCTCCGCGACGGAACGCGCGGCGAACGCCGACCACAGTCGGGGCCGGAACTTCAGATCGAAGCTGATAAGACCACCAGAGCCCCGGACGATCGCGACCGCGGTCTCTGCGGTCACACGGGTTGACTCAGAGCTGGCCTGCGTGATGCCGGAGGTGTGCAGGTTCCGCACACGCGACAGGTAGGCGGCGTCGAGGTCCTCCGGCCGCAGGCGCGAACCGGCCAAGTGCGACCGGTAGTACGTGAGTTCGTGTCCATCGTCATCCCGCAGCGAGATGAAGTACGCGCCGGTGGTCCCATCGGGTTCAACGATCACGCGGCTGTTATCAATTCCTTCGTGCTCCCACAACCCGTGGAACGCCCGGCCGAACTCGTCGGCCCCCAGACGTGCGATGTAGCCGCACACCGCCCCCATCCGTGCCGCCGCCACGATGAAGTTGGAGGTGTCGCCGCCGAAACCGCGGCGAAAGGTGCGCATGTCGCCCAAGCGGCCGCGCTGCTCCGCCGCGAACCGGACGAGCGGCTCCCCCAGCGCCGCGATGATTGAGACGCCCTCAGATGCGGGCAAACTCGTCCAGCGCCTTCAGGATCGAGCCCGTGCGCCGGATGCCCTCGGCCATGCGCCGCTCGGTGTCCTCGATCTCGGTCGCCATCTTCAGCACCTCGGCGGCGTGGGCCCGCGGCACGACCACGACCCCGTCCGTGTCGCCCACGATGATGTCGCCCGGGTGCACCAGGACGCCTCCGCAGGTCACCGGGAGGTCGCGGCCGACGGTGACGTACCGGCCTACCGTCGTCGACGGGATCACGGTCCGGGAGAATACCGGAAAGCCCATCTGCCGGATCTCCTCGACGTCCCGCACCCCGGCGTCGAGGACCGCGCCCGCCAGCCTGCGCGTCACGGCCGCGGTGGCCATCAGCCCGCCCCAGCACGCCACGTTGCGGCTGCCGTGCGGATCCTCCATACCGATCACCACCACGGCGCCGGCCGGCGCCGTGTCGATCGTCTCGAGCGCGTGGGTGGGCGGCTGCGGTTCCAGCGCCGCCCGCTCCAGCACCGTGACCGCCGGACCGACCAGCTTGGCGCTGAGGATCGGCTTGATCTCGTGGGTCATGAACCCGGGGCGGCCGCTCACCCGGTCCACGGCGTCAGACACCGACGCCGTGGACACGCCGCGAAACCCCTCGACGAGGTCCTGCAGGTCAACTGCCATTGTGCTCACCGTCCCCACCCAGAGTGCCCTTCCATCCCATGCTGCGGGAGATGCGCTCCGCCGCCTCACGCACCTGGGGGCCGAGCCAGCGCCGCACGCGCTCCATGGTCACCGTGCGCGTCGCCCCCGAAACACTCACCGCCCCGGCCACGCCCCCCGTATGGTCGAAGACGGGAGCGCCCACGCAGCGGATGCCGTCTTCGTTCTCAACGTTGTCGATGGCGTACCCGCGGGCGCGCACGGCCGCTAGTTCCCCCCGCAGCCGGTGCCGGTCGGTGATCGTGCGAGCGGTTCGCCGCGGCGTGCCCCAGGCGTCGATGACCCGCGCGACATCTGCGTCGGGTAGGTACGCCAGCATCGCCTTCCCCAGGGCGGTGCAGTGGGCCGGTATGATCTTCCCGATCGCAGAGGCCATGCGCAGGGGGCCGGCGGGCTCGACCTTGTCGATGTACACAACCTGCCCCTGCTGCAAGACGGCCAGGTGCGTGGTCTCGTCCGTGCGGTCGCGCAGGTCGAGCAGCACGGGCCGTCCCGCGGCACGCACGTCGATTTGTTCGAGGCGCTGCGCTGCCAGCCAGAGAACGCGCGGGCCAATGACATACCCACCGTCGGTGGCGGCAATCATCCCCTGATCGTTGAGGGTCTTCATCAGGCGGTACACCGTGGGCCGGGGCAGCGAGACCGCCGCGCTCAATTGCGCGACGCTGAGGGGCGGGCCGGCGCAGCCCAGGGCGCGGAGGAGGGCGATCACTCGCTCGACGGATTGCACCCCCTCGCGGGCAGGAGGGGCCTTGCGACCTGCGGCAACCGCACGACGTTCGATGGGTGGCATCGTCCCGGCATCCGAACAGGCCCCACTCGATGTCCGCATCGTGGACAGCCTATTCTTATTTTGACTAGGGGGTTCGACGCCAGAGACGTGTTCTCCTGCCCGAGGATGGGTCAAGTCCCAAACTCGAGTCAGGCAAGAGTCCACGGACCGGGAGAGCGCGTTCCAAGGGGACTCCGAAGGAGCGGACGTTCGCATTCCGAGTCCGGGAGGCTGGACACGCCGGTTCGGAAATCCGTACCCATACAGTCCGGAATTCCGGACACCTCGCCCGTCCCCAACATGGCCGTGTGACTTCGGCAGTTGGCAGTCAGGCCTGGCTTCTCTTCGTGGCCTTCCGCGTCCCGGCCAGGTAGCTCTCCAGGATCTCAGCAACCGTCGCCGTCATGGACTTGCGCTTCTCCCGCGCCAGCTCCTCCAGTTGCTCTGCCATCTGGGGCGTGAGGCGAATCGTCAACTGCACCGTCGGCTTTGGCATCGGGGGGACCCTCCCATCACGGCTGTGCCCAACCTACCACACCTCACCCACGCAGGCAAGTAGTGACTCATTGACAGCCCGCCTGCATCAGGCTATCATGGGGGTGAGGTGATGCTCATGTGTTCAAGAACCACCGCCCCAATGTCCCCGAACTGATCGTCGCCCGCCTCCTCCAGGCCCGAGGCTTCCGGGTCGCCCCCCTCGCCCAGCCCCCTTATCCCTGCTCTCGCACTCCCCGACTACCTCCGCTTCGCCCCAGACTTCCTAGCCTGGCGCCCCAACGCCCAGCCCAGACTCCTCGAGATCAAGAGCTCCTACAACGGCCACGCCAAGATCAAGCTACGAGCCCTCCACGCCTACGAGGCATGGCAGGCCTTCGCCGGCCTCGACCTCCACCTCCTGGCATGGTCCTTCGCCTCCGCCAGCCTCTACGCTTATCCCTTGGACGTCGTCCGATCGCTCATGCGCTCGCGGCCCGTCGAGCGGTTCTACGACACCCACGACGAGTTCGTGTCGATCCCCCTGCCCAAAGAACCGGTCGACCCGAATCGCTGGTAGGTCTGCGGGGCGCCCCAGGGGCCGGAGCCGGCCAGTCACAGTCGCCTCCGGCCCGCCGCCCGAACGATCAGAGAAGGTGACCGCGGCCCCGCGGGACTGTAAGAGCCCAGGTCAGTCTGGCCTTGGGAATCCTGCAATATGCCACCGAGCAGTTCGCAATCGGGCCTCACTGCTGTGAGGCCGCCATCCCACACTTGTGAGATGCGGGCCGATGCCGCACGATGGGACGATCATCCCCGACGCGCCCGATCGCCTGTGGGGCACGGACGCCACGATGGCGTATACACGGAACGACGGATGGGTGTGGGCGTTCGTGGCTGTCGATCACTACACCGCGGAGGCCTGAGCGACCGTGGCCAAGCGTGGTGATCGGTTTGCCGCCACCGAGCCGATCTGCGATGCCTCAGGCCACTTCCAGGGCGCGCTGCGCCTGCGGGCCCAGACGTATGCCGGTCTCGATGCGAGAGGCCTACGCGAGTGCCACGCAGGTGATGGCAGCATGATCAGCTAAACCGAGATGCTGTCCAAGGAAACCGGGACCGGTGCACTGGGGCGGAGCTTCAAGACGACGAACACCCTGGAGTCCATCATGGCTCAGGTGGAAGACCGGATCGGTAAGGTGGATCGCTGGCAGAACAACCAGCAGAAGCAGCGGTGGCTGGCCACGGCCCTGTTGGACATCGAGCCGCGGTTGCGACGGCTCAAAGGGTACCGAGCGTTGCCGAAGTTACGGCACGCGCTTCAACGCACGATCGCCTCTAAGGAAGTGACGGCGGCCTGATGATGCCCGTGGCCGCTTCCCTCAATTCTCAACGGACTCTACCACACTCTCGGCGTTCCGGCGGAGAGATTCGCGTACTACGCCGATGGACTTGTGCATCTTTCGGTATCTCATGAATCCAAAGATCCCCACGGCGATACCAAAGAGGATGCAAACCATCCCGATGTAGGGAAGTATGCCCTTCTCAAGAAAATGGAGGAAGGTCACCCCAACAATGACAAGGGTCAGTGAGCTGCGAAAATACGCCAAGACCGTTCGCTCGTTTGCCAAGAGGGTTCGGTCAATAGCGAGTTCATCGCGCAGGATGAGTTCCTCACGTTGGAATCGCTCATAGGGATTTCCTGTCATGCGTCTTCCTTTCGTATGATCGAACGGCTTGGCGATGAGCCGCGCCATCTTCTGGCGTCGGTCTCCATCGCCTGGTTAGGCACGGCCTCCCTCCGACCTGCCAGCATCATTACGAACCGCCAGCGCGAAGGAGGTTCACCACGGCATTGACGACTCGCTTCAACGATTGCGACTTCAGTGTGGCAACCTCCGCCGCAATGAGATCCCTATTGGCGGTGAAGAGTTTGCCGGGACGGGCATAGCTCGTGACTCGCAGCGACCCAGTGGCGAAGCTGGTACCCTCAAGTTTGATTGCCCGGGTGTCGCCGTAGGGCTTACTCGTCACCTGGCACAGAATCCAGTCGCCCCGGCCAGCGTCAGCAAGCACCACGGCCGGACGCAGTTTCGTCTGCGACAGGTCCGAGAATGGGAAGCGCACCAAGACTACCGCACCTGCTGCAGGTGCGCCCACGCCTCGTCCTCCTCCGGACGGTTCCAGTCGTCGGCAAGCGCCGCCTCGCTCAGCAGTGCACTTTCAGCTATGCCCGCCACTGGGCGTTCCTCCAGGATCGTCACGAGCGCCCGTCGCGCTGCGGGGAGACGCACCTGCTTCAGTAGGCGTACGTTTCCCTGCTCATCGATCACAGCCTCGACCGTTCGGATCATCGTCTCTGCCTCCAAAGGCTAGTGTACACGATTCGCGTTGCGCCTGCCTTCTATGAAGGCTCTGCGTCACGCACCGTAGATGACCGTGTCGGCGTCCGACTCTCCGGCTCACTGCGTGTCGCTGGCGGCCTGCCTCGTGCGTCCGGGCCCGAAGGCCTCGAACGACCTTCTATCCGTGCTGGCCACTCCCGGCCAGGCACCTCATCCTGTGTTCGCTCCGCGGCGAATCCGACAGGCCCTGGGGGAAGAGTCCACGGACCGGGAGAGCGCGTTCCAAGGGGACTTCGGGAAAGCGGGTGTTCGCATTCCGAGTCCGGGAAGATGCACACACCGGTTCGGAAATCCATACTCGTACAGTCCGGAATCCCGGACACCTCACCCGTCCCCAACATGGCCGTGTGAGTTCGCCAGTTGGCAGTCAGGCCTGGCTTCTCTTCGTGGCCTTCCGCGTCCCGGCCAGGTAGCTCTCCAGGATCTCAGCCACCGTAGCCGTCATGGACTTGTGCTTCTCCCGCGCCAGCTCCTCCAGTTGCTCTGCCATCTGGGGCGTGAGGCGAATCGTCAACTGCACGGTCGGCTTTACGGGGTAGTGTACGGTAGTCTGTGTACTTTCTTTGGGTACCCTCCGGAGGGTACCCAAAGAAAAGGGCGTATCCCTGACCCAGACCCAGGTGCAACCAGGAAGGGGGAAATACGCCCATGGCCAGTCGCACGAAGCTCCTGACCGATTTGACCCTAACCGACCTGTGGAAGGAGGTCAAGGACCCCGCCACCCTCTGGGGCGACCTGACACTCGAAGCCCAGCGCACCCTCAAGCTCCTCCTGCAGAATCGCATGCATGAGGAACTGACTGCCTATCTCCACGCCCCGCGCTATCGGCGTGTACGAGCCCGTCAGGGCGTCCGCAACGGCCGCTACGTACGCGCCCTCACAACCACCTGGGGCACGATCCCAAATCTGGAGATCCCTCGCGCCCGGGAGAAAGGCTTCGTCCCCTCCGTCCTCCCTCGCTACCAGCGACGGATGCCCGAGGTCGATCGCCTCATCCAGGCCGTCTTCCTCGCCGGCATCAGCACCCGCCGCGTCGGCCGCACCTTGGCTGAGATCCTCGGCGACACCGTGAGTGCCTCCACCGTCTCGGCCATCACCCGCACCCTCGATCATGCGGTCGCCGCCTGGCATCGCCGTCCAATCCAGGATGAGTATCGCTACCTCATCCTCGATGGCCTCTCCCTCCGCGTCAAAACGCCCGACGGTACCAAGCGCCGCCTCATCCTCGTGGCCTACGGCATCACCCAGGACGGCCGGCGCCGCGTGATCGACTACCGCCTGGCCAAAACGGAGAGTCAGGGCGCCTGGGAGGGTTTCCTCATCAACCTCGCGGCACGCGGCCTGGTCGGCGAGCGCCTCGCCCTCATCACCACCGATGGCCACCGCGGCCTCCACGCGGCCCTCGAACTCGTCTATCCCACCGCGCCCCGCCAGGCCTGCTGGGTCCACGTCCTCCGTAACGTCGCCCAGCGCCTCCGCGTCAGGGACCGGGAACGCTGTCTGACACTGGCCCGCCGCATCTACGAAGCCCGCTCCCGACCAGCCGCCGAGACGGCCTTGCGCCAGTGGGCGCGGCTGTGGGAGCCCATCGCTCCCGCCGCCGTTGCCTGCCTGCTACGCGACTGGGAAGCCCTCCTGGCCTTCTACACCGTCCCCCAGCGGGATTGGCGTAAGACACGGACCACCAACGCCATCGAACGCGCCTTCCGAGAGGTCCGACGCCGCACAAGCCCGATGACGTGCTTCACCAATGACGCCAGCTGCGACCGCATCACCTATGCGGTCGTGCACAACCTCAACGAGCAGTGGCAGGGACGTCCTCTCTGGTGAGAAAGTACACAAGACTCTTGACACTACCTCCGGTATGGGGTTTCCGCCGCTGCGGGCCGCCGGCAGGGTAACGATCTCCCTTCACAGAACCTAGAGTCGCTGTTCATCTGTCGCGCATCCTGCGCGCGGGGGCTATCATGAGTCCAGGAGCGGATTTGAGCGCGCTGCAGTCGCGCGCTCGCGGCTTTCGCAAGACGATCCTAAAGATCATAACCCGAGCCGGTTCCGGGCATCCGGGCGGTTCACTCTCGGTGATTGACCTTCTGACCGCGCTCTACTTCCATAAGTTGCGGCACAACCCAAAGGATCCGGCGTGGCCTGAACGCGACAGGGTGATCCTGAGCAAGGGGCACGCCTGCCCTGCCTGGTATGTGGTCCTGGCCGAGTGCGGCTACTTCGATCCCAACCACCTGTGGACGATGCGCCAGATGGGCAGCATCCTCCAAGGGCATCCTGACATGGGGCGGACGCCCGGTGTGGACATGTCCACCGGCTCGCTGGGCATGGGGTTCTCGGCCGCGATCGGCATGGCGCTGGCCGGCAAGCGCGACGGACGCCCCTACCGCGTCTATGCAGTGCTGGGCGACGGCGAGTGCCAGGAGGGCTCTGTCTGGGAAGGCGCCATGTTCGCCGCCCACTACGGCCTGGACAACCTGGTGGCGATAGTGGATCGCAACGGCGTCCAGCAAACCGGCCGCACCGAGGAGCGCATCCGCCTCGACCCCCTCGCCGACAAGTGGCGGGCATTCAACTGGGACGTGGCGGAGATAGACGGCCACGACATGGGAGCGATCGTCTCCGCGTTGGATCGGGCGGCGGCCGCCGCCGGGCGGCCGCATGTGATCGTCGCCCGCACCGTGAAGGGCAAAGGCGTCTCGTTCGCCGAGGGCGCGGCAGGGTACCACGGCAAGGCGTTGACCGAGGACGAGCTGGCACGCGCGCTTGCCGAACTGGATCTTGCCGAACTGGATGGGAAGACGCGAGGGTAGCATCGGATGGCGATAACGCTGGCACGGACCGCAGCCATGAAGGCAACCCGGGACGCCTACGGTGAGGCAATCGTCGAGGTGGCCCGAGACAATCCGCGCGTCGTGGCGCTCACCGGCGACCTGCGCGACTCCAACCGGCTGGAGGCGTTCGCCGAGCAGTACCCCGACCGCTTCTTCGAGTGCGGGATCGCTGAGCAGAACATGGTCGGCGTAGCCGCGGGCCTGGCCACCTGCGGCAAGATCCCGTTCGTGAGCTCGTTCGCGGCCTTCTCGCCAGGGCGGTGCTACGACCAGATCAGGGTGCTGGTCGCGCAGCCCGGCCTCAACGTCAAGCTGGTCAGCACGCACGGCGGCCTGACCGTGGGAGAGGATGGGGCGAGCGCCCAGGCCGTGGAAGAGCTGGCGATGATGCGGTCCCTGGCGAAGATGACCGTGATCGTTCCGGCGGACGCCGTGGAGGCGGCACAGGTGATCCGCGCGGTGGCCGAGCACGTCGGTCCGGTGTATGTGCGGCTCGGACGCGGCAACGTACCCGTCCTCTTCGACGACTCCTACCGGTTCTCGATAGGGACGGCCCCGGTGCTGCGCGACGGCGGCGACGTTACGCTGGCGGCCTGCGGGATCATGGTGGCGGAGGCGCTGGAGGCCGCCCGGCTGCTGGAGGCAGAAGGCATCTCAGCGCGCGTGCTCAACGTCTCAACCCTCAAACCACTCGATGAAGCGACGATCCTGGCAGCGGCGCGAGAGACCGGCGCCATCGTCACCGCCGAGGAACACACAATCTACGGAGGGCTGGGAGGAGCCGTCTGCGAGCTGGTCACCGCCTACCACCCGGTGTGTATCGAGCGCGTGGGGATCCAGGATCGGTTCGGTGAATCAGGGCCGCCCAGGCTACTGATGGAGGCCTACGGCCTTACCGCGGGCGAGATCGCCGCCGCCGCCAGGCGGGCGGTCAGCCGGAAGCGGGTACCCTAGCGCCGCGCAGCGTACTCGTCCAGGCCCTGCTCCAGGGAGATCCAGGGCAGCGTAGCGCACTTGACCCGCACCGGGAACTTGCGGACTCCCTGCAGCGCGGCGAGATCGCCCATCTCGTCGCCGGGCTCCTCACCGTGCATCATACCCTTAAACGCGGCGACCAGCGCCCGGACCTCGTCCAGCGTCCTGCCCTTGATCGCCTCGGTCATCATCGAGGCCGAGGCCTGGCTGATCGAGCACCCGTGTCCCTCGAAGCGTGCCTCCTCGACCCGACCGTCCCGGAGACGCAGGTAGAGCACCAGCTCGTCCCCGCACAGTGGGTTGGCACCTTCCACGGCAACGTCGTTCGGCACCAGCCTGCCCCGGTTGCGGGGATGCGCGTAGTGGTCGAGGATCACCTCGCGGTAGAGATCATCCAGCGCCATGCGCACCCTCCTTTGCCGCGGAGGAGGCCCGCGCAAAAAGGCGGCGGACCTTGTCCAGTCCCTCGACCAGCGCGTCTACCTCCGCACGTGTGTTGTACAGGTGGAAGCTGGCGCGGGCGGAGGCCGGAATCCCAAACCGTCGGTGCAGCGGCTCGGCGCAGTGGTGACCGGCGCGTACGGCTATGCCCTCGCCGTCGAGGACCTGGGCGACGTCATGAGGGTGGACGCGGTCCAGCGTAAAGGCGACGGCGCCGCCCCGGTCCGTAGGGGTCTGGGGCCCGTAGATCGTCAGCCCCGGGATGTCCTTCAACCGCAGGAGCGCGTAGGCCGTGAGGTCGTGCACGTGCTCGGTGATCGCCTCGAGGCCGACCTGCCGCATGTAGTCCACCGCCACGCCAAGCGCGATCGCATCCGCGACGTTGGGAGTTCCGGCCTCGAACTTGTAAGGAGGGTCTTTGTAGGTGGACCGGTCTAGACCCACGCTAATTATCATCTCGCCCCCGCCGTGGTAAGGCGGCATCGCTTCAAGTAGTGCGTAGCGGGCCCACAGTCCTCCGATGCCCATGGGCCCCAGCATCTTGTGTCCGGAGAACGCCAGGAAGTCGGCGCCAAGATCCGCGACGTCCACCCTCTGGTGCGGCACGCTCTGCGCCGCGTCCACGACAACAAGCGCGCCTGCCTGGTGCGCCCGGTCCGCGATCCGCCTGACCGGGTTGATCGTGCCCAAGACGTTGGACTGATGGGCCAGTCCCACGAGCTTCGGCCGGCCGGCCAGCAGCCGATCGAAGGCATCTAGATCGAGCCGACCTTCGTCGGTAACGGGGATGTACCTCAACGTGGCCCCGCGCTCGGCCGCCAGCATCTGCCAGGGCACGATGTTGCTGTGGTGTTCCATCTCGGTCAGTAGAATCTCGTCCCCCGGTCCAACGTTGGCGCGGCCCCAGGTCGCTGCTACGAGGTTCAGAGCCTCGGTGGTGCCACGAGTGAAGACAAGCTCCTCGGGCCGCGCGGCGCCGACAAAGGAGGCAAGATTGACACGAGCCTCCTCGTACCTGGCGGTGGCCTCCTCGGCCATCCGGTAGATGCCCCTGTGGACGTTGGCGTTGTAGGAGCGGTAGTACTCGGAAAGGGAGTCCAGCACCTGGCGCGGTTTCTGAGAGGTCGCCGCGCTGTCGAGGTAGACCAGGGGCTTCCCGCCCACCGTTTGGCTCAGGAGCGGGAAGTCGTCGCGGATGCCTGCGCCTAGAGCCACGGGCACACCTCCTGCCTAGCGCCTGTGCGGCATTCCCTGTCCGGGACTGCCCTCAAGCGAGATCAGGACCGCGTCACCCTCCACCCTAACGGGGTACGTACTCACCGGGCGCACCGCAGGCAGCGAGAGCACCCGGCCCGAGGGCAGGTGAAACCGCGATCCGTGCTTGGGACAGACCAGGATCTCGCCTACCACAGGACCGGCCGCCAGGGACTGGTCTTCGTGGGTGCAGGTGTCGTCCACGGCGTAGACCGTGCCGCGGACGTTTACCACGGCGATCTTGCGACCCCCTGCCACCACCTGCTTGGCGGTGCCGGACGGGATCTCTTGAAGCGTCGCAACCTGGATGAACTCGGCCATCTCAGATCATCTTCTCCGCGACCCTGGCCCGCAGGTAGGAGCGCACCCGTTCTCTTGGAATGCGATCGAAGACATCGGCGAAGAAGCCCTCGACGATCATGAATGCCGCCCGCTTGCGAGGGATCCCCCGGCTCATCAGGTAGAAGATCTGTTCGTCGTCCAGGTGGCTGGTGGCCGACCCGTGGGTGCACCTGAGGTCGTCGGCCATGATCTCCAGCATTGGGATGCTGTCGGACCGCGCGCCGCGGGAGAGAATCAGGTTGCGGTTCACCTGGAACGCGTTGGTCTTCTGCGCGCCAGGATCCACCCTGATCAGACCCGAAAACACGGCCCTGGCCGTGTCCTTCACCGCACCCCTGTACAGGAGGTCGCTGGAGGTGCTGGGCGCCCGGTGTTCCTGCAGTGTGTGGAAGTTCACCCGCTGCCCCCCGGTCCCGAAGTAGACCCCGAGCATCTCCGAGGAGGCCCCAGGCCCCAGGAGTTGCGATTCGACGTCCACCTTGACGAGCCCCCCACCCAGCGCGACAACCAGACTGCGCAGCGAGGCATCCCGGGCGAGGTGCGCGCGGATCAGACTCCCCACCTCCCACATGGGCAGGCCCCACTCTTGAACGGCCGCATACTGAACGCGCGCTCCGGCGCGCAGGATCAGTTCGACCGCGCCCGAGGAAAGCGTGCGCCCTCCGTCCCCCGTGGAAGCGAACAGCTCAATCAGGGTCACGCTGCTCCCTTCCTCCGCGATCAGGAGGGTGTGGGGAAAGAGGGCGCACCCTGGGGCGCCCAACCAGGTCTGGCTCATTAGCGGCAGTACGACGTCTACCCCCTTGGGCACGTAGATGAACGTGCCTCCGGTCCAAAGCGCGGCGTGCAGCGCCCGGAACCGGTGCTCGTCGGGCAGAGCCACTGTGGTCATAAGGTGATCGCGCACAAGGTCCGGGTGTTCCCTGACCGCCGTGGCGAGGTCCGAGAAGATCACTCCCTGTTGGGCCGCCTCCGCCATAAGCTCGACGGCCGCCAGGCTGCCGTCCAGATGGGTAATCAAACCGGCCCGCTCTTCTACGTCCCTCGCGATCGTTCCGATGTACCGCATCTGCGCGCTGTCCGCGGTGCCGCCTACGAGGCAGAACGCACCCGGATCCAGTTCGCCCAAATCGGTCCGGCGCCACTTCTCAGGGTGCGTCACCGAAGGCATGGGAAGCTGCTCGAACGCATCCCACGCGGCGGTCCTGAGGGCGCGCGCCCAGTCGGGCTCGCGCATCCTGGTGCTCAGTGCTTCTACGGTCTCGCGGCTCACGCCGGCCGCGCCCGGGGATCCGCTAGCCAACGGAACCCTCCATCTCCATCGCGATCAGCCGGTTCAGCTCCACCGCGTACTCCAGCGGCAGTTCCTTCACTATCGGCTCGATGAAACCGCGCACGATCATGTTCATGGCCTCGTCGGCCCTGATCCCGCGGCTCATAAGGTAGAAGAGCTGCTCGTCGCTCACCTTGGAAACGGTGGCCTCGTGGGTAATCGAGGCGTCCATCTCGTCAATCTCCATGTACGGGTAGGTATCGGAGCGGCTCCGGTCGTCGAGGATCAGGGCATCGCAGCGCACCGCGCACTTGCTGCCCACCGCGCCGGGGTAGACCTTCACGAGCCCGCGGTATCCGGCCCTCCCACCCTCCTTGGCGATGGACTTGCTGACCACCGAGGACTGGGTGTGCGGGGCGGCGTGGACCACCTTCGCGCCGGGATCCTGGTACTGGCCCTTCCCAGCGAAGACCACCGAGAGGATCTCGGCCTTGGCGCCGGGCTCGACCATGTACACGCTCGGGTACTTCATCGTCACCTTGGAGCCGATATTCCCGTCAATCCACTCCATCGTTGCGTCCCGGTAGGCCACCGCGCGCTTGGTCACCAGGTTGTAGGTGTTCGTGGACCAGTTCTGGATGGTGGTGTAGCGACAGCGCGCGCCCTCCTTCACGATGATCTCCACCACCGCGCTGTGGAGCAAGTCCGTGGTGTAGATCGGGGCGGTACACCCCTCGACGTAGTGAACGTAGGAGCCGGGCTCGCAGATGATCATCGTGCGCTCGAACTGGCCCGCCCTCTCTGCGTTGATCCGGAAGTAGGCCTGCAGAGGGATGTCCACCTTTACGCCAGCGGGCACGTAGATGAAGGAGCCGCCGGACCACACCGCGCTGTTGAGCGCGGCCAGCTTGTTGTCCTCTGGCGGCACGACGGTGCCGAGGTATTCCCGCACGATGTCGGGGTGCTCCCGGAGCGCGGAGTCGGTGTCCAGGAAGATAACACCGAGCTTCTCCCACTCCTCCTTCAAGTTGTGATATACAGACTCGCTTTCGTACTGCGCCCCCACCCCGGCCAGGTACTTCTTCTCGGCCTCCGGGATGCCCAGACGGTCAAACGTCCGCTTGATCCCTTCGGGCACGTCCTCCCAGGTGTGGCCTTTGCCTTCGGTGGGCTTCAGGTAGTAGTAGATGTCGTTGAAGTCCAGATGCGTGAGATCCGCGCCCCACGTGGGCAACGGACGCCGGAAGAAGTGCTCCAGCGAATGCAGGCGGAAGGCGCGCATCCACTCGGGCTCGCCCTTCATGGAGGAGATCATCTCCACGATCTCGCGATCGAGGCCCTTCCGGGCCTTGAAGACGAGCTTCTCAGGGTCGCGAAAACCCCACTCGTAGTGGTCGAGGTCTATGCCCAGCGGGCTGCTTGCCGCCATTCGGCTCTCCCCGAAAACTAGTGAACGACCCAGAAGACCTTGCCGGCGCGCCTGACCGCACCCTCCTCCTGGACCTCTGACGCCACCACCTCAAACTGCTGCCGGATGCCCTCGTAACCGTGTTGCTCCAGTTCCTCGGCGAGCTCCGGACCGCCCGAGACGACGATGCGGCCGTCGTACATGATGTGCACATGGTGGGGACGCAGAAACTGCAGGATGCGTGAGTAGTGCGTGATCACCAACACGCCCATGCCGCCTTGGGCCTCGTCGTACATCCTGAGGATGCCGTCGGCGACCACCTTGACGGAGTCAATGTCCAGGCCGGAGTCGGTCTCGTCCATGAAGGCGATCTGCGGTTCGAGCATCGCCATCTGGAGGATCTCTGCCCGCTTCTTCTCTCCTCCGGAGAACCCATCGTTCACGTACCGGCCCGGGACCTCCGGATCTATCTTCAGCGCCTCAATCTTGGAGCGGAGCAGCTTCTGGAACTCGAGGACCGGCATCAGCTCCTGCTTGTATCCCCGCCGCGCCGAGACCGCGGTACGCAGGAAGCTGGCCATTGTCACGCCGGGGATGCTCACCGGATACTGGAACGCGATGAACAGCCCCTTCCTGGCGCGTTCGTCGGGAGCCATCGCCAGGAGATCCTCTCCCTTGTAGAATACCTCGCCGCTCGTGACCTGGTAGAAGGGATTGCCCATCAGGACGTTGGCGAGGGTGCTCTTGCCCGAACCGTTGGGCCCCATGATGGCGTGGATCTCCCCGGCGCTGAGTTGCAGGTTGACCCCCTTGAGAATGACCTTGTCCTCAACCTGCACGTGAAGGTCGCGGATATCCAAGTCTGCCATGCCTGTCTCCTTCCGGCGCCGGGCGGCGGCCTCCGGGGCGCGCCACCCGCACATTCTAGACTGATTTGGTCAAGTTTTCAATCGGACGGCCCGCTCCAGTGACTCCCGCTCTCCGGCCGGCAGAAAGGCCGCCCGCGCGGCCGTCACCTGGAGGTTCACAAGGATCTCCCGACTCAACCGGTGCGCCCGTGCGATACCCGCGAGTTCTCCTGTCAGCGTCGTACCCAGCAGCACCGGATCGTCGCTGTTGATCGTAACCGGGACTCCCTGATCCAGGAACGCCCCCACGGGATGCGTCGACATCGCGGACACCAAGCCGAGGCGGACGTTGCTCGTCGGGCAGATCTCGAGCGCCACACCCCGTTCACGGAGCCGGTCCAGCAGCGCGGGATCCTCGATGGATCGGATACCGTGACCGATCCTCGCAGCCCCAAGCTGATAGACGGCAGCCCAGACCCCGGCCGGGCCGGCGAACTCGCCGGCGTGCACCGTGATGCCCAGGCCGGCGTCGCGGGCGCGCGCAATGGGCGCCGAGAACAGCCCCGCAGGATAGTTCTCCTCGTCGCCCGCGAGATCCACGCCCACCACGGCGCAGCCGGAAGCCGCCGCGGCCTCGGCGATGATTCGGTCGGCCTCCTCGGGCCCGCGCTCGCGGATCACCGTGACGATTGTCCCGTAGGACAGGCCTAGGCGCCGGGCTTCCCCTGCGCCCTCGGCCATCGCCTCGAGCATGCCGCGGACTCCTAGGACGGAAAACGCGCGCTGGCCTCCCACGCGCACTTCGATGTGCCGGACCGACTGACCGGAGGCCTCGGCGATCAACTCAGCGGTGATCGCGGCGATGTTGGCGCGCGTGTACGCGGCATCGGGCAGGCGGTTCCCCCTCTCGGCGTACCGCAGTCGGCGCAGCCGGTCGTAGCCGGCGAACCGCGAGGGATCGGATATGAGGTGGACCTGTCCGATCAGCGGATGGTCGGGATCGCGCCGTTGGAGCAGGCGGCGTAGGCGAAGCGATGTCTCAAGGTGGACGTGAAGCTCGACTTTCGGGAGGGCTGCAATGTAAGGAAGTTCGGTCGCGTCAACCACTGTGATCTCCGGGGTGTGGCGCCATTGAACCGGGGGTCGGTGGGCTAACTCCCGGCGAGGTACTCCCGGATCGTGATTTCGGCGCGACCGGCGATACTCTCCCACGCCGCCGCCGGGTCGCGCGTGACGGTCACGAAGTCGTTCAGCACGAACACCTGAACGACGCCGGGAATGGCAAACAGGCCGGCTGCCAGCGGATTACCTACGGCCTCCTCCGCTGAGCGGAACGTCTGGCTGCGGCCATGGGTCAACCTTCGGCCGACCACGAACTTCAGGGCGTTCGTGTTGGGTGTAGGCAGGACCATCAAATTCAGCGGATCGCTCACTTCGGTCTCCTTGAAGGATCCCGGGGTGATCCCGGCAGTTCGCTTAGTGGACCTTGGCGTCGCCGCGGCCGCCAGGCATCTCGCAGTACCAGGCCGCCAGCCGCGCGAAGGCGATCAAGGGAGCGAGACCTGCGCGGATTCCGCCCAGCATTCGGTCCGTGGAGTGGACCCCGCCGGAGGCCAGCATCTGCCATCGCAGTTCGGCGAGTGCCCCTAGATGAAGCGCCAGATCCATTGTCATCAGCCCGGTATCGGCGATGGGAAGGAAAACCTGCCATCGGCGCGGGGGCCTCTCCATGTCGAACATCGTCAGCATGGCCTTGGCTATGCCGGCCGCGGCGCCCGCGGCATTGCTGAACCACCCCACCGACTGGCCGAGCCGTTCGGGATCTCTTGCCACGGCTTCCAGGTCTCGAGTGGTCGCCTCGAGCACGGCCACGGAGGCCAAGATCCGCCCGATGCGCCAACCGATGCGGATCGGATCCAGATACCCGGGCGGCTGCGGCAGCACGAACCCGGCAGTGGCCGACACGGCAAGACCAAGCGATCGGGCCTGCATGATGGCCTCCTTGGCGTCATCCAGCAGACCGGCGCGTTCATCCGTTAACCGCTGCCGGGCCTGCTCGACAAAAGCCTCCCGCACTTGGGGGCGGTTGTCCACCAGCAGCGTCCCGCTTGTCAGAACCTCGTGGATGACCGGAAGGATGTGTGAGTTGAGCGCGAACGGCATGACTATGCCCGGTTCTCCCCCGAGAGGGTTGACGTCGGAGATACGGTCGAGGAACTCGCGCACCTCATCCTCTTCCGTGCCGTCGTCGAAGACCAACCCCAGCTCGATGTCCGTGTCGGGGTAGCTCGGCCCCTGACCGTACCGGCCGTAGAGATAGACCGCCGCGACCTCGCGCGGCTGGGCAAAGAACGTCTTCAAATTCTCGATTGCCTGCAACAGAAGCCTCCGGGAGCCCGTCTGATCCCAGTGTACACCGCCCTTTCCCCCGCCTCAACCGTGGAAACGCATTTCCGGGCGGAGGTAATCAATCGTGCGGGATGGAATTGTCTGGTTCGTTCGACGCATCTGCGGATTGAGGAGGCATGTTGCAGGATGACACCAACCGGGGTGATCCCGATGCCCGATGAGATGTGGCGCGTCGGGCTGGCCGCCGTGCCTATCGTCATCGTGCTCGTGGGTTTGCTCGGACTGAATTGGAGCGGCGTGCGGTCCGGCGCCGTGGCGCTGGCTGCCGCCGCAGCGCTTGCGCTTGTCGTCTTCGCAGTGCCCGCGGGTGCCGTGGTGGTTGCGCTGTGGCGCTCTCTTGCCTTGAGCCTTCACGTGCTCTACATCATCTGGGCCGCCCTCGTCCTGTACAAGTTCGCCGACGAGTCGGGCGCGATACGTAGCATCGGGCGCGCCATCGGGCACCTCACCGGCGACCGCGTACTGCAGTTGCTGATCATCGGATTCGCGTTCAGTTCGTTCCTGCAGGGAGTAGCCGGGTTCGGCGTTCCCGTCGCGGTCACCGCCCCACTGCTTCTGGGGCTGGGATTCACGCCGCTTGAATCCGCCGCGATCCCTTTGATCGGCCACGCTTGGTCGGTGACGATGGGAGACATGGCCTCCTCGTTCCAGGCGCTCCGCGCCGTCACCGGCCTGCCGCCGCATGAGATGGGCAACTGGATCGCGGTGTTCCTGGGACTCTCCGCGGTTGCAAGCGGGTTCGCGGTCGCCCACATGCACGGCGGAACCCGATCAGCCGGGCGCGCCTTTGGCTCGATTCTGACGATGGGCCTGGCGATGGGTCTGACGCACCTGGTGCTTTCGGTCACGCAGTACTGGACGATAGCCTCGTTCGGCGCCGGAATGGTCGGCCTTGCCGTCGGCATCGGCCTCGCCCGACTGGGCAAGCGCGGTAACGCCGGCGAGGCGCCCGCGGGCTCCGGTGCCGGGGAGATGCCGTTCCAGACGGCCTTTCTGCCCTACTACGTCCTGATCGCGGTGATCGCCACCGCCACGTTCGTGCCCGGGCTGCACCAAACCCTCGAGCGCGTGGCATTCACCTTCAGGTATCCCGAGATCACGACCGGTCTTGGCTGGAAGACGGGTGCAGGGGCGTTTGCGCTCCCGATCTTCGGCCACCCCGGCGCGTTACTCCTGTACGCTTCCGGGATCGCGGCTGTGCTGTTCAAGCTCCTGGGCCGCCCGTCGCCGGACTGGGGCGCCGTCTGGAAGGGCGTGCGCAAGCAGGGACTGCCGACAACGCTGACGATACTGACCCTGGTCGGCACCGCGATGATCATGCTCTACAGCGGCATGACCTACCTCCTTGCCCGCGGGCTCGTTCTGCTGGTGGGATCGTTCTTCCCGTTGATATCGCCTTTCATCGGCCTGCTGGGAGCGGTGATCACCGGAAGCAACACCAACTCGAACGTGCTGTTCGGCGCGCTTCAGCGCGACGGGGCGCAGATGCTGGCCATGAATCCGGCTCTGATGGCCGCGCTGCAATCCTCCGGGGGCTCTCTCGGCTCGATGATTGCGCCGGCAAAGGTGGTCCTCGCGACCGCAACCACCGGGCTTCTAGGGCAGGAAGGTAGGGTCATGCGGGCCACCGCCCCGTACGCGATCGCGATGACCGCGGTACTCGGCCTGCTGGGATGGATCCTGCTGTCGCGATAGGACGCGAGCGCGCCATCACCCCTTCGCCGGCCATCCAAGTGCCTGCTCTATCACGCGCGCGCAACCGAGCAGCGTGCCCTCGCGGAACCGGCCTGCAGCCAGTTGCACCGCCACGGGCAGCCCTTCGTCGGTGAGACCTGCCGGAAGGACGATCGCGGGAAGGCCTGCCAGGTTGTACAGCCGTGAGAACCTGCCCAGCATTCGGCGCACCTGGGGCCATGCGGCGCCCTGCGGGTCGGCATCTTCCAGACGAGGTGCGCCGGCGGGCAGTGCGGGCCCCAGCAGGAGATCCACCTCACCGAAAGCATCGGAGAGCTCGATCGTAACCCGCGACTGGACCTTCCGCGCCTCGGAAAGCATCTCTGCGGTGATCTCCTCACCCTGGTCCAGCAGGACGCGCACGTCCCGGCCGTAGCGCTCTCTCATCCCCGGATAGGCATCGCGGTGAAACGCGGCCGCTTCGGCAAGAAGCAGCGTTACCTGGGCCAGGTTGGCCTCCTCGGGAGCCCGCAGGCAAACCGGACGAACGGTGAAGCCGGCCTCTACGCACGCGCGGGCAGCGTCGTCCACCGCCCGGGATGCGGCAGGGTCGAGGTCCGACTCGAAGAACGGGCCTGCCAGCCGGCCCACGCGCAGGCCCGGCCGTGCCCGCGCCACCTGCTCGATATAGGCGTCCACCGGCACATCGCGCGAGGCAGGATCGGCCGGATCCATGCCTGCCATCACGCCTAGGAACAACGCCGCGTCCGTTACGCACCGTGCTATGGGACCTACGGTGTCAAACGATCCGGACAGCGGCAGAACGCCATGTCGGCTGATCCGGCCGAAGGTCGGCTTCAAGCCCACCACGCCGCAGAGGGCCGCGGGAATTCGTATCGAGCCGCCGGTATCGGTGCCGACCGCGCCGGCCGCCAGAGCGGCGGCCACGGCCGCGGCCGAACCTCCGCTCGACCCGCCCGCGACGCGATCGAGGCGCCAGGGATTGCGGGGGGTGCGGCCGTGCGGGTTGCGGCTGGTCATTCCCAGGGCGAACTCGTGCAGCGTCGTTGTGCCCAGCACGATCGCCCCCGCGGCCTCCAGCCGCCGCACCACGGTCGCGGTCGCGCGCGACGGCTCGCTCCCCAGGAACGACGAGCCCGCCGTGAGCGGCACACCCTCAATCTGAATCAGGTCCTTGACGGCAACCGGCACGCCGTGAAGCGGCCCGCGCCGGCGCCCTGAACGCGCCTCGGCGTCGCGGGTGACCGCTTCGGCTCGGGCGCGTCCGGCCAGGACGGTGACGTACGCCGCTACCTGCGGGTCTATGCTCGAGATCCGCTCCAGGTATGCTTCGACGGCACCGACCGCGGTGAGGCGCCCGTGGCGGATCCGCTCTGCCAGTGCCATCGCTGAGAGGCCGGTGGTCCCACTCATCGTTGATCCTTTCTTCGGACCGGCCCCTCTGTCCCTCTCCTGCCGGGGATAGGACTCGGGCGTGGCCCGCCTGCTGGGCGACACGATAACGCTGGCGGATCCTTCTGTGATTCAGGGCCTACGGGAGCGATACGAAGAGGACATCTAGGATTAGACGATCAGGTCGCCGGCGGGTCTGGCATCAGCATCCCGCGCAGCCGGTGTAGTGCCGAGGCCAGAATCCGGGAAACGTGTTTCTGGGACACGCCGATGCGTGCGGCGCACTCCGACTGCGTCAGATCGGTAAAGAAGATGTGGAAGACAACGACACGCTGGATCGGGTTGAGTATCTCCAGCGCTTCTATCAACATCATCCGGTCCTCCAGCGGCACCTCCAGCCAGGCCGCCTGCCGCCGTCCGGCCCTGTCCGCGTCCACCCTGGGCTGCCCGCCCTCGTCCTCCACGTCGAGCGAGATGGTTCGGACCACCTGACGCGTCTTGAGGATCTTGGTCAGCGATTCCGCGTCCATGGAGAGCATCTCGGCCAACCCGGTGAGGCCGGGGTAGCGGCCGTTCTCGCCGAGATGCTCGCCCACCGCCTGCTCGATCTGACCGTTGACCTGCTCCAGCCACCTGGGCCGGCGCAGCACCGACGCATGATCCCGCAGGTAGTGCCGGATCTCCCCACGGATGAAATGGCGCGCAAAGACCAGGAACGGCGTCCCCCTGGATGGATCGAAGTGCTCGATGGCGTTGAGCAACCCCAGGAACCCAACCTGTACCAGATCTTCTTCCTGACCGGGGTTCCGGTAGTCGGAGGCGATCCCGCGCACGAGGGGCTCGCACGCGCGCACCAACGCATCACGCGCCTCGGGGTCGTGCGTGTGAGCGTAGTGCCGCGCGGCGGTCTCCGGATCGTAACACGCGATCCCCGTCGGCATCCCACTGCACCTCAACCGCACCGCCTCACCCCCGCCGGTTGCGTTCTTTCAACGGA
This sequence comes from bacterium, assembly GCA_031082185.1. Lineage (NCBI taxonomy): Bacteria > bacterium. The sequence continues at coordinate 98,475 of JAVHLI010000007.1, forward strand.
TGAGGCGCGGATTCCTATTGGGCCGGCCGGACTCCCTCTAGGTCGAACGCGCTGTGCACCGCGCGCACGGCGTTCTGGATCTCCTCGGCGGAAACCACGCACGAGATCTTGATCTCCGAAGTACTGATCATCTGGATGTTGATGCCCGCCTCCGCCAGCGCGCCGAACACCCTCGCGGCCACACCAGGGTTGCTCGCCATACCTGCTCCCACGACGGATACCTTCGCCACCCCCTCGACGGCCACCACCTCCCCACCGCCGACCTCCAGCGCCACCCCTCGGGCGGTCTCCTCCGCGACCGGGGCGTCGGCCCTGGTCACCGTGAACGAAATGTCCGCCTTGCCGCCGCGGCTGGCAGCCTTGACGATCATGTCCACGTTGATCTGCCGGTCGGCCAGTGCCGAGAAGATACGGTGGGCGATGCCCGGGCTGTCAGGGACGTCGGTGATCGTGATGCGCGCGACGTCAACGTCGTGGGTCACTCCGGTCACCGTGCGAATGCGTTCCACGTCGGGAACCTCCTCAACAAGGGTGCCTGGCGCATCGCTCCAAGCCGAGCGCACGTGCATCCGCACGCGATATGCCTTAGCATACTCCACCGATCTGGCCTGCAGGACAACTGCTCCGCTGGAGGCCATCTCGAGCATCTCGTCGTACGACAGGCGGGCCAGTTGCCGGGCGTTGGGCTCGATCCTGGGATCGGCGGTGAACACGCCCGGGACATCGGTGTAGATCTCGCACTGGTCTGAGCCCAGGGCCGACGCCAGCGCAACCGCGGTGACATCGGACCCACCGCGTCCCAGGGTTGTGATCTCATCTTCGGGGGTAACCCCCTGGAACCCGGCCACGATGACGATGCGGCCCTGCGCCAGTTCGGCGTCTATGCGCCGCCGGTCCACATCTAGGATCCGGGCCTTGGTGTGCACGGCGTCGGTGACGATCCGCACCTGACCACCGGTCAGGGAGATCGCCTGCTCCCCAACCTCCTGGACCGCCATGCTCAGGAGCGCGATCGATATCTGCTCGCCCACCGCCATGAGCATGTCGAGTTCCCTCGCCGGCGGGTGCGAGGAGATCTCGCGGGCACGCGCGATCAACTCGTCGGTCATGTGGCCCGGCGCGGACACGACGACCACCACGTTCGAGCCCCCCCGGCGCGTCGAGGCCACGCGGGAGGCGACGTGGCGCAGGCGCTCGGCCGTCGCCACCGAACTGCCCCCGTACTTCTGCACGATCAGCCCCACGGCTCAGCCATCCCAATGACGTCGGGATCCTTCAACCCGTGGCCTGTCAGTACGCAGACAAGGTCGCCATCGGGCAACCCGGCTTCCGGAAGGTGCAGGGCACCCGCGGCCGCGGCGGCCGACGCGGGTTCGACGAAAACCCCTTCCGCCGCGAGCGCCCGCTGGGCTGAGAGGATCTCAGCATCGCTTACCTGCAGGAACCAGCCTCCTGAAACCTCCGCGGCCTCGACTGCCCCCTTCCAGCTCGCCGGGCGGCCGATGCGGATCGCCGACGCCACCGTCTCCGGCCGAGCCACGGGCGAACCGCGCACTAGGGGGTTCGCACCCTCGGCCTGCACCCCGATCATCAGGGGACGCGAGCTGATCCGCCCTGCCGCATGGTAGCGGAGGAAACCCATCCAGCACGCGGTGATGTTGCCGCCGTTCCCCACCGGAAGAACCATGGCCGCCGGCGCGCGGCCCAACGCGTCGCAGATCTCGTACGATGCCGTGGCCTGGCCTTCGAGTCGAAGCGGGTTGAGCGAGTTGACCAACGTGTATCCCTCTTCCGCGGCCAGCTTCACTGCCATGCCGAGGATCTCCTCGAACTCCCCCTCAACCGCCAGCACGCGCGCGCCGTGCGCGGCGGCCTGAACAAGCTTCCCCCGAGCCACTGCGCCGGCGGGCAGCAGGATGCTGCAGGAAAGACCTGCCCGGGCGGCATAGGCGGCGGCCGAGGCCGCGGTGTTGCCGGTAGAGGCGCAGATCACTCCACGGGCACCATCTTCGGCGGCCCGGCTCACGGCAACTGTCATGCCGCGGTCCTTGAACGAGCACGTTGGGTTGCTGCCTTCCAGTTTGAGCCACACCCGGCGCCCCAGGCGCCCTTCCAGCCACGGTGAGGGAACCAGGGGCGTGCCCCCTTCGTGCAGCGTGACCGGGGTGGCCATGGGCGGCAGGAACTCCCCGTACGCGGCGATGATTCCCTTCCAGGCAATGGGTGGTGCCACGGTGCCTCCCCCTGCGCGGTGCTGGCCACCGTATAGCAGACGTGCAATGGCGTGTCAAGGCGCGCGAAGACCAGCGTAGCCACGCCCGCCGAAAGCGACTACTCTAGTGGGGCGCGGAGACGGTGGGGTGCGGCATCCCCACCCGCGCATGGAGACCATCGGATGGGACGCCATCCATCACGGCGCCACGCATCACCCGAGGATGTTCCGGTCGGAGGCCGGATCCGCGAGCGCAGACGCGAACTCGGAATGACGCAGACACACCTTGCCGGCGATGTCTACACCAAGAGCTTCATCAGCCAGATGGAGAGCGGGCACGCGGACCCCTCTGTGGACACCCTGCGCTACCTGGGCCGCAGGCTACAGATGGCGCTGTCCAGCATGGCCGGAAGCGTCGCCGATCAGCATCTGGCCGCGGTGGAGGGCCTGCTGTCTTGGGCACAGGAGGCGCAGCAGGCCGGCAGGGCCGACGCCGCGCGCCGCGCGATCGAACTTTGCATTGAGGTCGCGACCGCCCATGAGTGGCACCGCCACCGCGCAGAGGCCTGTCTGCTCCTGGCAGAGGTTGAGATCGAGTCAGGGGCCGGCGATCGGGCGGCAGGGGCGCTGGAGCGGATTCCAGACCCATCCGTCCTGGCCGATCCCCGCGTTGCGATCCGGAAGGACCTGGCAGAAGGCCTGCTCGCCTTACGGAAGAACAACGTCTCCGAGGCCGTCGCGGCGTTCCGTCGGGCGATGCACCAATCACGCAGGTCGGCCCGGCACGATGACCTGACGGTCCGGGCGCTGGCAGGGCTCGGCGAGGCGCTCGCTCGGGCAGGCGACCACCGGCAGTCCCGGCGCAGGATCGAAGCCGCCGCGCGAATGGCAGCGCGGTCGCGCAGGTAGCGGTTCCGGCTACGGCTCTCCCGCCGCCAAACTCCGGACCGTGGCATCGGCCATGCGGGCAGCCTCGTATCCGGACAGGCGGAACTGGCGGGCGGTCTCAACGGCCAGCACGTAGATCTGAGCCATCTGGCCGGAGTTGATCTCGGGCGGCGCGTCCGGCTCCGACCGCTCCCCCTCCGGTCCTCCCTGCACGCCCCGCTCACCGGTCCGATCCGTGGATCGCAACCTCGCCAGCCACCGCTTGACGAACGCGCTGATCGCGCCCGCCGCTTCCTGCCTGAGCGTCTTCTTGATCTCGTTCACAATGAATGCCACGACCTCGCTGGCTACGGCCAGCGCGACCGGGGCAACCACCGCGGCCGCCCCGGCTGAATCGGACCCGCGCAGCGCAGCCTCGCGGGTCCGATCTTCCAGGGAGCCTCCGGCCTTGTCGAAGAACGCCTCCTGACAGGCAGAAAAGCCGGGCAATTCCTGGGGCGCGAGGACCTCCACCACGCTCCGCGCCAGACCGGCCACCATCTCCTGATGCGCTTGATCGCTCATCGCGACCCCCTTTCTCCTTTGGATGAGCGCACGCGGACCGTGCGCGTCGCAGCGTCCCAGGCAGGAGCCTGCCATCCCAACCTGGCACACAACTCGGAGATCTTCACGTAGCCGCGGTCGCCCCGCACGTTCGCAGCCAGATCACAATCCCCAGCCCCGGTGCGCAGGGTGGCGGCCCGGCCGTCAATCCGGAGGACCGCCCAGCCAAAGAGGTCGGCCAGCGGCCGCAGGGGGCACCACGACGCCCCGCCCTTGAGCAGTCCCTCATCCGAGACCGTGCGGCCGTCCACGATTACACGCACCGGAAGCAGCCGCTCCTTTCGCGCGGCGCCACCCAGGCTTTCCCCAACACTCACGCGGAAGGCCTCGCCGACTTCAACCGTGGGCCTCCGCGGGTCCCAGGGCAGCACCATGGGATCCCACTTGCCTCCCTGGGGCACGCTGAGCGCGGACTCGACCTCGCCGTGCCCCAGGACCGTCTCAAGAGCCACCGGTATGCGGTACCGTTCGCAGAGATCGGCTGCCACCGCTGCCATCACCTCGTACTGGGCGGCGCTCATCGGGTACCTCCCTGCCCGGAAGGGCCGCTGCATGGCGCCGGCCATGCCGCATGCGGCGATGCCGATGCTCCCTGCGTTCATCATTCGGGTGTGCCGGGCGTAGTCGTCACCGGCCGTACTCACGTTGTCCGATATCGCGTGGTCGCCCCGCACGAGCCGGCCGTCGGATTCGATCAGAACATGGTAGTGTTCCCGGTCGCCGGCTCCGGCGTGGTGCACTCCGCCCGTCCAGTGGGTAATGATGCGCTCCATGCGGCACTCGGGCATCCACGCGTCGGGCACGATTCGTGACATCAGGACTCTTCCCGAGGCCTCAGGGCCCCTGCCCGTCGAATCCGGCCTGCGACCTCCCTCCGGCGCGACTGGTCCTTGCCCTGCCGGAACTCGGCGATGTATCCCTCAAAGTCCCAAGATGAAAGGAACCGTTCGGACGCTGCCCGTCCGGACTCGTACAGGGCCAGGGCCCGGTGGCGCGGCAGGTTGAACTCCGTGCCTGTGATGCCCTGCGTCGGTATCGGGATCGTGCGCGCGAAATCGGCGCTCTCGATGTAGAGACGGTCGTGGGCCTCCAGCATGGTCTGAACGATGCTCTTGAGGTAGTCCACCACCCTACCGGCCGCGCCGCGGGCCGCCCTCTGCCTGGGCAGGCGTTCGGAAACCGGGGTCCTCGGATCGGGCTCCACCAGCAGCAGCCCGAAGGTAGGCCACGGCGGCTCATCGTCGGTGTCGAACAACCAGACAGGGAAGTTCGAGAGCATCCCGCCGTCCACGATCAGGTGCTCCTGCCCCGTTTGCGGGTTTCGGAACCGAACCGGTTCAAAGAAGATGGGAATGCTCATGCTCATCCGAACAGACAGCGATACATCGAAATCGTCCGGGCGTACGCCGAGCCGGTAAGCATCGCGTGGGAGCACCAACAGGCGGCGTTCGGTCAGGTCTGAGACGATCACCTGCACCCGGTAGCGGTACCGAAACTGATCCGCGAACTCGGGATGAATCAGATCGGAGAACGTGTGCACGCCCTTGGCCTCCAGCAGGCTGCGCGCAAACGCGAGGAACGCGTCGCCCTCGTAGATACCCTGGTCCAGAAGGATGCTCAGCGGCACCCCGACGATGGGTATGCGGTCTTCCCAAGCGGCATCCAGGAAGCTGCGGAAGTCGAGCTCCAGGATGATCTCGCGCAGTTCCGAGGCAGAGTACCCGGCGGCGTGCAGGACGGCGACAATGGCCCCGGCAGAGGCGCCGGCCACGTTCTGGGGCAGGAAGCCGCGCTCCTCGAGGACCGAGAGGGCGCCGACCAGCCCGATCCCCTTGACCCCGCCACCCTCGAAGACGAGATCCACACGCTGGCCGCGCGGTGGGCCTGTCTCATCCCCCTGCTCGGGCATCGCGCCCACCTCCGAAGCCGGCCGGGTGCACGTGATCTACAGGTGATCTAGCTGGAGGCGAGCGCGGCCTCCTGGGCGCGAAACGCGCGGGCGAAAAGCCGGGCCGCCTGCCCTTCCTCCCCGCGCTCGAGCGCGAGAAAGGCGTAGTCACGGCTGACCCGGGCGATCTCTCCCGCCGCCTGGAGACGCTCGAACTGCTCCAGCGCGAAGGCGTACCGGTGGGCGGCTTCGTCGAGACGGCCCTCACGATGACAGACCGCGGCCACCACCGCTTCGGCGCGAGCCGCCTCAGACGGATCCTGGAGCTTCACGGACAGGCGGATCGCTTCTTCTGCCTGGCCACGCGCCCCCTGTAGATCCCCGCGCAGCATAGCGGCCCGGGCGAGTTCAGTCAGTGTCTGCGCCCGCCCGGCGTCGTCGGCCAGATGAACGGCCAGGGTTAGGCTCTGCTGGAGAGCCTCTGTGCCCTCGCCGAGACGCCCGCGACTCACCAGCAGAATGCCCAGGCTGCGCTTGACCGTGCCCAGCAGATGGAGATTCTCTTGAGCCTCGAAGAACAGGGCGGCCCGCGCCAGGTGGTCGTGGGCCAGATCAAAGGCCTGCTGCCGCTCGTAGGCCACGCCTAGGTTGAAGTGGAGCAGCCCCAGCGCGCCCATATCGCCCAGAGGCTCGAGCCGTTCGAGGGCTGCCTGGTAGCAGTCGAGTGCCTGCGCGGGGAGGCCGAGTTCTGAGTAGGTCCGGCCGAGGTTGGCCAGTTGCCTGCCCTCAAACTCAGTGTCCACCGGGACGGCCGAGCGGATCGCGCTCAGGGCTTTGGAGAATGCATCTCGGGCGGCCGGGTAGTCGCGCTGCCGGAGGGATAGAAACCCTGTGGCGCTTGCCACGCGCGCGACGAGATCCGGCCGCCCGAGCGCGCCTGCAACAGTGCGCCCGCGTGCTAGGTGGAGTTCGGCCAGGTCAAACTGCCTCAGCCCGGTGAGCGCCTGGCCCAGTCCCATCTCAATGCGGAAGGCTATCTCCAACCCGGAATCCCGAGCCGACGCCCGTTCCGCCTCCTGGTATGCTTCCAGGGCTTCGGTGAAACTGTGTTGCCGCAACAGCGATGTGCCGAGTTCGAGCTTCAGGGCAACCTTCTTGCGCGGCGGTGGATCGGCATCGAGCAGATCGGCCAACGACACGTTCAACCGGCCGGCAAGTACCCGCAGCGTCTCGAGTGAAGGGCGAACCTTGTCGTGCTCGAGCATGCTGATGAAGCTTTCGGAAAGTTCGCCCGCTGCCAGCCGGCGCTGGGTCAGGCCACGGCTCTTACGGGCCTGGCGGACCTTCTCACCAAGCGTCACGATCTTCCCTCCGCTGTGGCTTTCGGCTATGCTGCGCCGAGCAGCTCACCGTCGCCGTGACCGGCCCAGCCACCGCTCAGCAGCTCGCCGTCGCCGTGACCGGCCCAGCCGCCGCTCAGCAACTCGCCATCACCGTGACCGGCCCAGCCACCGCTCAGCAACTCACCGTCGCCGTGACCGGCGGTGCACATCGGGGCAAACTGGACGGTAGCGGTAGCCACCATGACAAGCGAGATCGCGAAGGCAAGGGCGATGATCCTACGCATGTGACTCTCCTCCTTGGGCTTCCGACCGGGCAGGCTGTAGCGGGGTATGGCGGAAGGGTGCGTGTGAAGCTGGATGCCCGAAGTGGGGGTGTGTTCGACGCAGGCTACTGAAGTTCCTCCCAGGAAGCCAGAGAACCTCACCTGGGCTGAACCACTCCAGCCCCTGGGTACTGAAGTTCGCGGATCTATACAGACCGGCGGCCTACATTGGAGGATTCACGGCTGCGGATGGCTGAAGGAGGAGCCGAAGGTTCGGGTCGGGGGTGTCCCCTCTGGACCGACGGTGCCGGAGGACGTCGTGCCGGTTTCCACCCCCGACCCTTCAACTCCCACAAACCCAAAACGAGAGCCCGCGGTCGGACACCGCGGGCTCTCGCCGTCCTGGCGGCCGTCAGCAGCCCGGCTAGCCCACTATCCCGTGCGCGTACGGGCTGTGGATCAGCGCTCCTTCGGCGAATCGTGATGGTCGAAACGCGGTGAGGTCTATCTCGCCGTAGCGCCCGGTCACGATGAGGCCCGCCAGGGTCTCCCCTATTGCAGGACTCAACTTGAACCCGTGCCCGCTGAAGCCGGCGGCAATAAACAAACCAGCTATCTCGGTATCCGGGCCCAGCACCGGCTGCCAATCAGGGGTGACATCGTAGAGACTGGCGTACCCCCCCTTCACACCCACACCCTCAAAGGCCGGTATGCGGTGTTCCATCCGCCTTGCCATTCCTTCAATGAACTCGAAATCGGCTCCCTCGTTGAACGCGTCGGCAGACACCTCTTCGTCAGGGTACTCTTCCACCGACCCGCCATGGAACTGGCATCCAACGTCGGGACGCAGGTAGAAACCCGTCCCCAGGTCCACGAGCACGAAGCCGAGTGGTGCTACCGACTCCGGTCCCTCGAACAGCACCACCTGGTGGCGCGTGGTGCGGACCGGCAGGTCAATCCCCAGCGGGGTCAGCAGCCCGCGCGCCCACGGCCCTGCGGCAACGAGAACGGCCCCGGCCGTGATCCGACCGCTCGGGGTGTCCACCCCTGTGACCCGCGAGCCCTCGACCACCAGGCGGACGGCCGGCATGTTCTCCCGCACCTCTGCACCGTGCCGCCGCGCCGCCGCGGCGAACGCGGTGGCGGTAGCGTACCCGTCGGCATACCCGGAGTCGGGCTCGAAAGCCCCTGCGCCCACATCGTCGGTGCGCAGACGAGCGTCGAGGTCGGCGATGGCTCTGCAATCCAACACGGTCGTGTCTCCACCGAGAGAGCGCTGCAACCGTACGTTCGCCTCCACGGTCGCCTCCTGCCCGGGCGGTGCCAATAGCAGAAATCCGGTCTTCTTGAAGTCGGCGCTCCCGCCAACGACGGCGTCGAAGTTCGCGAACACCTCGCGGCTGCGCAGCGCCAGTTGGACCAGGGGCGCATAGGAGTAGTGCATTCGAACGATGCCGCTGGAGCGACCCGTAGGCCCGCCGCCCACGGTGCCCCGATCGAGAAGCACCACTTTCTGCCCATGGCGTGAGGCCAACCAGAATGCTGCGCTCGCGCCTGTGCAGCCTCCGCCCACCACGATCACATCGGCTACTGCCATCATGAGCCTCCTGTTCCGCGGGGAGGGGAGTCGTTCAGCGGTGGAGAAACCGCGACCATGATCCCGAGAAGCCTCCGCGGCTATCTCTTCGATATGGACGGCGTGCTCTACCGGGGCAGGCGCGTGCTCCCCGGGGCGCGCGCGCTGCTGGCGGCACTCGATCGGAAGGGCATCCCCTTCGCGCTTGTGACCAACAACAGCACCCGGACCCCGCGCCAGTACACAAGGTTCCTGGCGACGATGGGAATGCGCGTGCCGGCCAAGCGCATCGTTACCTCTTCGGTGGGAACCGCGGCCTACCTGCGCGCCGCGCTGCCGCCCGGATCCCGCGTGCTGGTCGTCGGCGAACCGCCGTTCCGGCATCTGGTGGTCAGGGCGGGATTCACCGTGGCATGGGAGGACGTCTCGGCCGTAGTCGTTGGGCTGGATAGGCGCCTAACCTACGCGAAGCTCGCGCGGGCGACCGCGGCGATCGCCCGGGGCGCGGCGTTCATCGCCTCGAACGCCGACCCGATGCTGCCGACCGAGCACGGCGCGCTTCCGGGCGCCGGCGCGCTGGTGGCCGCGGTGGCGCATGCAACCGGCCGCACGCCGATCGTGATCGGCAAACCCGACCCCCGGCTGCTTCACGAAGCGATGGCCCGGATTGGGACGCGCCCTGAGCAGACCGCGATGGTCGGCGACCAGCTCGGCACCGACATAGCGGCGGGCCGCGCCGCAGGGCTTTTCACGATCCTGGTGCTCACCGGGGTGACGACGAACCGGTCTCCAACTGACTGCGACCCCCGCCCAGACCTAACCGTGCGCGACCTGAACGATCTCCGGCGCTGGATGGCCGGTGAGAGCCTTCGGCCGGACTAACGCCCCATTCCGCTGACGGCCAGCGGCTGGATCAGAACGCTCACGCGATCCTCGGGCCCTCCGCCGTACTGATAGGAGTACGGCTTCCCTGTGTAGCGCACCGAGAGCCGGTCGATGTCGCGGGCGCCGTTCTCGACGTCGAGGCGAACGACCCTGCCCTGGACCTGCACGTAGCGGTACATGTTCTTAGGGTCAACAACGGTCAAAGCCACGTGCGGTCGGGTCTCGAGGTTGCGTAGTTTCACCCTGCCCCTGCTGGTGTTGATCAGGATCTGGTCGGCTTCCAGCACGAACCAGACCGGCGTGGCCTGCGGGCGGCCCCCTGGGGAAGCTGTAGCGAGCACCGCGGGATTGGGCTCGCCGAGAAAGGCGCGTGTCGCCTCATCGAGTCGCATGGACATGGGATCCTCCTCTGCCTTGGATTCCTACAACCTAACGCTGCGGACCGCGGGCCGATTCCCCGACGGCGTCCGGGAAGGCAGGATAGCCCCCTTGATCGCCGAACCTAGAAGTTTATGAGCCAGCAGACCATCACACGGGCCGCAATCCTGGGCCTCGGCATCTATGTCCCGCCGCGGATCCTGACCAACGCCGATCTGGAGAAGATCGTCGAAACCAGCGACGAGTGGATCGTCACGCGGACCGGCATCCGGACGCGCCGGATAGTTGAAGGTGACCAGGCCGCGTCCGACCTGGCCGTGCCCGCGGCCGAAGCCGCGCTGCGCGACGCGGGGATCTCCGCGGCGGATCTGGACCTGATCATCTGCGGGACCACGACCCCCGACATGATCTTCCCTGCCACCGCGTGCATCGTCCAAGAGCGGATCGGCGCCGCACGGGCCGGGGCGTTCGACCTGTTGGCCGCCTGCTCCAGCTTCGTCTACGGTGTGGTCACCGCCACGCAGATGATCGAAGCCGGGCTAGTAAGACACGTGCTCGTCCTGGGCGCCGAGGTGCTGACCCGGCTCGCGGATTGGAGCGACCGCACCACCAGCGTGCTAATCGGCGACGGCGCGGGAGCCGTCGTGATGGGACCCTCCTCTGAGGGCGGCGGTGTGCTTTCCACGGTCGTCGGCTCAGACGGCTCCGCGGCCGACATCCTCAAGCTACCGTCGGGCGGCAGTCGCGTGCCCATGACCGAAGAGGTCGTCGCCAAAGGTCTCCACCGCGCCCGCATGGATGGACAGTCGGTGTTCAAGCTGGCGGTACGGATCGTGCCCGAGGCCATACGTGAGGTCGTCCGGAAGGCGGGGTTCTCGCTGGACGACATCTCTCTGGTTGTACCGCACCAGGCCAACCTGCGCATTACCGAGGCAGTGGCCCGCGCGACCGGCCTTCCCATGGAGCGGTTCGTCAGCACCATCGAGTCGTACGGCAACACCTCCTCGGCGTCGGTGCCCATCTCGCTCTGGGAGGCACGGTCCGACGGCCGCATCAAGGACGGCGATCACCTCGTGCTGATCGGCTTCGGCGGCGGCTTCACCTGGGCCGCCTGCGTGCTTACCTGGGGACGGTAGGACGGCGGCGGCCGCCGTCCTGAAGGCGTAGAGTGCCGGCGGCCGCCACGAGGTAGACCGCCGCGGCTCCCAGAAACGGTCCGGACTGGACGATGCCATACATGGTTCCTGCCCACAGCGGCCCCACTGCACGGCCCAAGCTGTCAAACGACGTCTGCATCCCCAGCGAAGTGCCGTAGCCCAGTCGGGTGGTGCGGGAGTTGAGCGCGGCCAGCGAGGGCCGAAGGAACGCCATCGCAAGCGAGGTCATGCAGACGGTTACGGTGATCGCGGCCACCGATCCGGCCAGCGCCACCATCACGAACCCCGCTGCGCCGGCGACAAATCCGGCGCGGATGGTGCGGACCTCTCCCCACCTCCGCGTCACAGGCCCCACGGCGATGCCCTGCGCCACAACCGATCCCAGCCCCAGAGCGGTGAACATCACTCCGACGTCCGAAGGTGTCCCGCCCGCCCTGTCAATCGCGTAGTAACCGAGCATCGAGAACAGGCTCGATCCCCCCAATGTCGTGGCAAGGGCCATCAGATAGAGAGGGAGTTCCGAGCTCCGCAGCGCCTGCGCCAGCGCTCCGGTGCCAAGGCGCGCAGCGGCCGCGCGCCTGGCATCGGCGGGTGGTTCACCCACCAGCCGAACAACCAGAGGCACGGCCAGCGCCGAAGTGGCAGCAGCCACATAGAAAGGAACGAGTGGCCCGACCAGCGCCAGAATCCCGCCGGCCGCCGGCCCCACTAGGAAGCCCAGCCCAAATCCCGCGCCCATCCTGCCCATCACGGCGCTGCGCTCCTCCGGCGTGCTGAGGTCCGCTGCGATGGCCTGCGCCGATGGCAACACGGAGGCCGAGATGAGTCCTCCGACAACGCGCGCGGCCAGCAGCATTTCGTAGGATTGGGCAAGCGCCATGCCCAGGAACGCGACGGTGTAACCGAGCAGGCCGACAACCAGCACCGGCTTCCTGCCGATCCGGTCGGCGGCCAACCCCCAGAACGGTGAGGCCGCGAATTGAGCGACCGCCCATGCCGTGACGAGCAGTCCCATCTGCAGCGGCGAGGCGCCGAACCGCCTCGCTAGGAAGGGCAGGATCGGCATGACGATGCCGAAGCCCACCATTACCAGGAAGACCGTCGCAAGCAGCATCCAGGTCTGGCGGCTGGCGGATGTGGTGCCGGCAGGAGACATCACCCGGGTATTCCGTGCGGGCGCGCCGCTCTCCCCCCTGAGCAGGGCGGCCATCACCGTGCGGCGACGGTAAGGCGGCACAACCTGCGACGTTGAACGCGAGAGGGCGGGGGGTGTCCCCGCCCTCTCGCTCATTCCCCGCTGGAGTCCCGGGGCTACGGCGCCTTGTAGCTCACCAGCTCCGACCAGCCGCTGATCTGGGTGTCGCCGCGGTAGCCCTTCCGCTCGCTCCGCACCGCGCCGACACCCGGCGCGTACCAGGTGTAGGCCGTGATCTCGGTGTCCTCACCGGCCGTAACCGTCTGGAGCTTCCAGGCCTTGTAGGTACCTGCGGCTACCTTGACTGTTTCCTCACCGATCCACTTCGAGGTGATCTTCATCTCGAACGCGGAGTCCGCCGGGCTCCACGACCACGTCTGCCCTGCCTTCGGCGGCAGCTTCATCAGCGGACGCGCGGGTTTGCTCAGGGTCAGCCCTCCCCTAGGCGAGGTCCACTCAATGATTAGGATCTCGGCGGCGGTAACTTGGTAGCAGGTGCGGTCGATCCGCTCGCGGCCACGCTCGACCGCCTTGCGCTCGGCCACAACGCACCGGACGGTCCCGACGGTCTTGGGACCCACAACCTTTGTGACGGACTCGGTCCCCTCATCGCTCTTGCGCGTCCATACCGCGCCGGCAACGAGCGGGAAGAGCGACGGGGCAGGCCCCGCCGCGACCTGCGCCACCGGCGGCACGGCAACCGCCACCACGAGAACGACAAGCAATGCCCTGTAGACCGTTACAAAGACTGTTTCCATGAGTACCTCCTGCATGATGCGGTCTCTGTGTTCGACCCTCCAGGGCCGTCTGGCGTTTACCTGTTCGTCGCCGCGTGCTGCGCACCTCCGGACATCCTCGAAACAACTCCGGCCGCCCCGGAGCTACGGCTCTACCGGGCCTCGGGCGGGGCAACGACCGCCAGCGCAGGGACCGCCAGGTACCTCTGCGCGGCGCGCAGCACCTCGGCGGCGGTTACGCGGCCGATCTCATCGGAAAAGCGCTCGTCGTAGTCAAACCCGACCCCCAGGATCTCGTACCACCCAAGATAGAACGCCTGGGCCTCCAGTTCCTCGCGGGCCAGGGCATAGCGGCCGATGATTCCCCGCTTGGCCCGCTCCAGCTCGTCAGCCGGAGGTGCCTCGGCGCGGAGCCGCTCCACCTCGCGCAGCATGGCCGCGGTTACGACCGACAGCGTCGAGGGATCGGTCCCGGCGCTCAGGCGGATGTGGCCCGGGCCTGACCGTACCAGGAAAGCGGAGCCGACCTGGTAGGCCAACCCGCGCCTGTCCCTGATCTCCGTGAACAGACGCGACGACATCCCCTCACCCAGGATGGCGTTGAGCACGCGTAGCGCGGCGAAGTCGCGATGCCCCGCAGCCACACCCAGGTATCCCACGGCAATCCAGGCGGCTGCGGCCGGCCGGGTCTCCCGCACCTCCAGCGGCGAGGCGAGGGGCGGCACCAGGGCTCGCTCCACCAGGCGCAGCCAGCGGATGCGGCGCGGCAGAGGCCCTGCGCGTATCCCGCCGAACGCCCTCCCCGCTTTCTCGAGCGCCTGGGCCTCGGTGGTACCTCCGGCTACGACGAGAACGGTGTTGGATGCAGTGAAGTGGGCCTGGTAGAACTCAACGAGCTGCTCACGGGTGAGCGCTGCAACCGTCTCAGGAGTCCCCAAGATGGGCTGGGCGTAGGGGTGAAAAGGATACAGGGCGGCGCCCAGGAGATCCACCGCGCGCTGCAGCGGCTGGTCGGCGTTCTGCCGGATCCTAGATAGACTCACCCCGCGCTGGGTCTCCACGTCCTGGTGATCGAACCGGGCATTGGTCAGCAAATCGGCAATCAGATCCATTCCCAGATCAAGGTGGCGGCCCGGTGTCACCGCGTACAGCGAGGTGAAGTCGGCGCCGGTCCCGCCTCCCAGCAGGCCGCCGATCCCTTCGATCGTCTGGGCAATCTGGTCCGCGGAGCGCCGGTGCGTCCCGCGAACCAGCATGCTGCGCACGAAGAAGGTGATCCCGCTCTGCGCCGACTCCTCCAGGCGGGAGCCGGCTCGGACCAGGGCCTCCACGACGACCAGGTCGCTAGCAGGGTTGGGCTTGACTATGACCGTCAGCCCACCCTCCAGCACGTGGCGTGAGGCGGCGGCCGACCGGGAGATGGCCGCCGCACCGGCCGTGGGGCCTGAGGCGGCCAGGAGAGAGACGAGCAGCGCTATGGCGAGGAGACGCACGGCCCGCCTCACCTTCCAGCGGGCCGGATAACGGCGACCGCGTACCGGCGCGGGTCAAACAGACGGCGCGCTACCCGCTGCACGTCGTCACCGGTGACCTGGCGGATGCGGGCCAGATAGGTAGATGCGAACTCCGGGTCGGCGATGGTGGCGTAGAAACCCAGCGTGTACGCCTGACCGCGGGTAGTATGCGTACCGTAGACGTGCTCGCCTTCCAGCAGATTCCGCGCGCGCACCAGCTCGACCTCGGTGATCCCCTGGTCGGCGACCGCGGTCAGTTCGGTCAGGATCGCGGCCTCGGCACGCTCCACGTGCGCCGGCTCGGTGACCGCGGAGACAACGAACAGGTAGGGATCCTCGGTGGTCAGGAACGAGACGCCGATGCTTTGCGCCAGGCGGGCGCGCTCCACGACCTGCTGGCGCAGCCGCGCGCCCAGCCCCCGCCCCATCGCGTATGCCAGAACGTCGGTCGCGTGCACGTCACGGTCGCGTACCATCGGACCCGGGAACCCAATTGCCAGGTAGGCGACACGGACGTCCTGCTCGGCCACCAGGCGGCGCACGCCCTCCATCGGTGGCTCCACCGGAGCCGGCAGACGCAGGACCGGGGGGCCGCCAAACCCTGCATAGGCACGCCTCACGCCGGCCAGGGCCTGGGCGGTCCGGACGTTCCCTACCACAACCACCGTCATGTTGTCCGGCACGTAGTAGGTTCGGTAGAACCGCAGCAGCGTCTCCCGCGGCATCCGCTCGATCGCTGCGCGCGTGCCCAGCACCGACCGTCGGTAGGGATGCACGGTGAACGCCAGGCCTCGCAGTAGTTCCAGGGCGCGCGTCGCCGGGAAGTTGTCGCGACGGCTAATCTCCTCAAGCACCACCCTACGCTCACGCTCTAGTTCGGAGGGGTCGAGCATCGAGTGCATGATGGCATCGGACTGCAGTTCGAGCATCTGATCGAAGTACCGGCCGGGCGCCACCACGTGGTAGTAGGTCCAGTCCAGCGAGGTGCCGGCGTTCAGGACGCCGCCGACTCCCTCGACCTCGCGGTCCATCTCGCCGGCCCGCCGCTTCGCGGTGCCCTTGAAGAGCATGTGCTCGAGGAAGTGGGCCGCGCCGTTCGTCGCGTCGTCCTCGTCCTTCGACCCGACCCGAACCCATGTGTGCAGCGCCACCATGTCCGCCGCGCGGTGTTCCTGAACGATCACCGTCAGCCCGTTATCAAGCACGGCGCGCACTGCGCCGCCGGACGGCCGCCCCTGGGCGGCCCCGGGCAGGGGGCTGAGGCCCGCGGGCACCAGCGCACCCAGCATCCCAGCCAGCAGCACGGCTACTCGTACCGGACGGCTCTTGAACACCCGGCCTCCCCCCATACGGCTTCCTCCATGCAGATTGTTCTCAAGCATTCGCCCGCCAAGAAGGAATCCCCCTTCGGGGTGCCAATATAACTGTTCCGTAAGGCGATGCTGCACTGCCGTCAAGCGAAGTCTTTGGGCGGCAATGAAGGAAAGGTGGGTAGGGCATGCCGGTCGGATCAGTCAAGTGGTTCAGCGCGGAGAAGGGCTATGGTTTCATCACTCCCGACGAGGGCGGCAAGGATGTCTTCGTCCATTATTCAGCGATTCAGGCCGATGGCTACAGGAGCCTCAGCGAGGGCCAGAAGGTAGAGTACGAGGTCGTGACGGGCCAGAAGGGTCCCCAGGCCTCCAACGTCAAGCCCATAGGCTAGTCAACCGGGACCGCGGAGCGGTCTCTCTGCCCTTGTGGGTCTTGGGGGAGCACCCGGAACAGATGCCTTCCGGCCGCACGATACTGGTTGTTGACGACGAGGCGTCCGTCCGTGACGTCGTTTCGCGGTATCTGGCGCGGGAGGGCTTCGCGGTCGAGGTTGCCGAGGACGGCGTTGCCGCGCTCGCCCTGGCCCGGCGGGTGCACCCAGACCTGATCGTCCTGGACATCATGCTACCGGGCATGGACGGGTTGGAGGTGCTCCGACGGTTGAGGGAGTGGTCGGACGCCTACGTGCTGCTGCTCACCGCGCGGTCCGACGAGACCGACAAGGTCGTGGGACTGGGCGTGGGCGGCGACGACTACCTGACCAAGCCGTTCAGTCCCCGAGAACTGGTCGCGCGCGTCAAGGCGCTCCTGCGCCGAAGTCGAGGTGGCGAGAAGCAGCCCGTACCGCTGACCTTCAGGCGCCTGCGGATAGACCCGGGCCAGCGCGGGGTATGGAAAGACGGGAACCCCGTGGCGCTGACCACGCTGGAGTTCGACCTGCTGCAGGCCATGGCCGGAGCGCCTCGCCTGGTGTTCACACGCCCGCAGATCATCGAACGGGTCTGGGGATCCGATTTCTTCGGCGACGAGCGAGTGGTGGACGTCCACATCAAGGAACTGCGCAAGAAGCTGGAGGACGATCCGGGCCGACCCGTGTTCATCACCACGGTACGGGGCGTCGGCTACCGGTTCGAGGCGGAGTAGGCGCAATGCGGCGGTCACTGGGAGTCCAGGTATTCGTCTCGTACCTAATCGTTCTGGTCGTGGGCCTGGTGGTGCTGACGGCGGCACTGAGCTTCCTTGGTTCGCGACATGTACCCCGCAGCCTGGAGGGCGGCGGACCACGATATGGAGGTCCCCCAGCCACCAACATCGAACGGGTTCTACGTACCGGCGTCGCCGATGCCCTGGTTATCGCGGGCGTCGCGGCAATCGTAGCTGCCGGCGCCCTCAGCATCTACGTGACCAGGCGGATTGTGCTGCCGGTGCAGGCCCTTGCCACTGCCAGCCAGCGCCTGGCCGCGGGTCACTACGACGAGCGGGTGCCGGTTCAGAGCACGGACGATATGGGTGCCCTCGCGGACAGCTTCAACACCATGGCCGGGGCCCTGGAGCAGACTGAGACCAGGCGGAGGGCCCTCCTTGCCGACGTGGCCCACGAGCTTCGAACACCGCTCTCCGGCATCAAGGGATACATGGAGGGGCTGGCCGACGGCGTGCTCGAAGCCGGGCCCGAGACCTATGCCCGGGTCGCCGTGGAGGTTGACCGCCTGCAGCATCTGGTGACCGACCTGGAGGAGCTCTCGCGGCTGGACGCGGGGGTGCTTCATCTGGTTCGGCGGGCGGTGTCCGTCCGTCAGATCGTGGACGCGGCCGTGGAGCGCCTGCGCCTGCAGGCCGATGACCAGGGACTTGTTCTGGAGGTGGCCGTGCCCGAGCCGCTACCTGCAGTGATCGTGGACGTTAACCGCATACAGCAGGTGCTGCAGAACCTGATCGGCAACGCCATCCAGTACACGCCGCCGC
This sequence comes from bacterium, assembly GCA_031082185.1. Taxonomy (NCBI): domain Bacteria; species bacterium. The sequence continues at coordinate 116,393 of JAVHLI010000007.1, forward strand.
CGGGTCGCATCACGGTAAGCGCGCACTCCGAGGGATCGCGGATCCGGATAGACGTGGAAGACACCGGATTGGGCATCGCCGCCGAGCACCTGGCGCACGTCTTCGAACGGTTCTATCGCGTGGACAGGTCGCGCGCCCGCAGCGGAGGTGGCAGCGGCCTCGGCCTCACGATCGCCCGCTACCTTGTGGAGGCCCACGGCGGAAGCATCCGGGCGGCCAGCCCCGGCCCCGGACGCGGCTGCACCTTCTCCTTCACCCTTCCTACCGCCGGCTAGGTTCTCGGCAGGCGAAGGGGCGCGGGCGGAGAATACTACCTGCCAGCCCCGGGCGGGCACTCAAGCGCGAAGGCGGGTGAGCACCTTGAACGCAGCCCACGCCGAACGGACCACCCAGAACCAGGTCAAGAAGCGCGGCGTCTTGCTCGCCGGCGCCGGGCTGGCGTTCCTGCAACTGGTTGTGCTGATCCTGTTCAAGATGGATATCTTGCCGCTCGACATCCCCCGATGGGCGATGGCCTTCACAGTCACGATCGTCGTGCAGATATCGCTGTGGCTGATTCCCCACTTCGGCTGGGACACGCGCCTGCGGTGGGATAGGCATTATGTCTGCCTGCCGATGGCAGCCGCGGCCGGTCTCCTGATCCTGTACACATTCACCGAGCCCGAGGCCCGGATGATCTTCCTGATGGCGTGGATGGCCGCGCTGCTCTTCGTGGCCGGGCGGATAGGATTCTGGGGTGTTGTTGTTCTGAGCAGCATCATGGCCGCGGGGTACATGGCCGGCGTAGCCCGCTACGCCAGCGGCCTGGCGGTTCCCCTGCCCGCCATGGACGTAGCGTTGGTCGGGGTGTTCCTTATCATCAACGTTTTTGCCGCCGTGGTCTTCGAGCGGCTGCGCCGCCAGAGGGACGAACGTGCGGCCATCCAGCGTGAACGCCTGAGGGCCGAAGAAGCCGCGCGGTCCGGTGCAGAGCGGTACCAGAGGTTGTTCGACGGCATCCCGATCGGCCTCTACTCAACTACCCCATCGGGTGAGTTCGTAACCGCGAACCACGCGCTGGCGCAGATTCTGGGATATCCGAGCAGTGAAGCCCTCTTGTCCGCGAAGGTGCCCGATGTCTATGCCGACGGAGAGGACCGGCAGCGATGGCTGGCCCTGATGGAACGCGAGGGCGTGGTGCGAGGGATCGAGCTCAAACTGCGCCACAGGGACGGACAGATCATCTGGGTGCGGGACCACGCGCGCGCCGTGCGCGACAGCGACGGCCGGGTGCTTTCTTTCGAGGGCTCGCTGGAGGACATCACCGCGCGCAGGGAGGCCGAAGAGGCCCTGCGGCAGGCCAACGACAAGCTCAAGGTGTGGGTAGACAACCTCGAGCGCCGGACGAGCGAAATCTCCGTGCTGGGCAAGATGGGCGAGCTCCTGCAGGCCTGTTCGAACATGGTCGAGGCACATTCGGTCATCGCCCATTCCGCGCAGAAGCTGTTTCCCGGTGAGCCGGGGGCGCTGTGCATGCAGAGCGCGTCGCGCAACTTCGTCGAGGTGGTGGCCTCCTGGGGCGAGGAGCCTTCCACGCAGCCGGTCTTCTCGCCGGACGATTGTTGGGCGCTGCGGAGAGGCCGCGCCCACATTGTGGAGGATACAGGAGAGGGCCCAAACTGCAGGCACCTTACCAGTCCCCTGCCGCAGGGATACCTCTGCCTCCCCCTTGTCGCCCACGGCGAGGCAATGGGACTGCTCTGCCTGACCCGCCCAGGCACCGCCGAAAGCGCTCTCCCGCCGCTGCCGGAGACCAGGAGGATGGTTGCCTCAACGATGGGAGAGCAGTCTGCCCTGGCGCTGGCAAATCTCAGGATGCGGGAAACGCTCCGCAGCCAGTCGGTCCGCGATCCGCTCACCGGATTGTTCAACCGCCGGTACATGGAGGAGACGCTCGAAAGGGAGATCCGGCGGGCCGAGCGCGGCGGGCGGCCGCTGAGCGTGATGATGCTCGACCTCGATCATTTCAAGCAGTTCAACGATACGTTCGGCCACAGCGCCGGAGACGCCCTGCTGCGTGAGCTGGGCACCATGCTGCGCGCCAACCTGCGCGCAGGCGACATCGCCTGCCGCTTCGGAGGCGAGGAGTTCGTCCTGATCCTGCCTGAGGCAGCGCTGGACTGCGCCCGGACGCGCGCCGAGCAGTTCCGGGAGGCCGCCAAGCACTTACACGTCTCCCACCTGGGCGAGTCGCTGGGCCCGGTGACCGTCTCCCTGGGCGTGGCGGCGTTTCCCGAACACGGCACGGGTGGGGAGGCCCTGCTCGAAGCCGCGGATGCGGCGCTCTACCGCGCGAAGTCAGAGGGGCGCGACCGCGTCGTCGTGGCCGCTGCCCCTGCCTGAGCTAGGCGCGGCCAGAATCCGCACATCCACTGCGACGGCCCCCTGACCATCAGGCAGGACCCGCAACGGGTTGATCTCGATCTCGACAAGGTCCGGGAAGTCGGTGGCCAGCTGCCCCAGGCGCAGCACCACCTCAATCACCGCACCGCGATCGGCCGGCGGTAGGCTCCTGTAACCGCACAACCTCCGGCCGGCCCATGTGCTGGCCAGCAGCGCGTCGGCGTCCGGCCTCGACAGCGGGGCCAGGGCAAAGGCGGTGTCGCCCAGCCCCTCCACCTCCACCCCACCGGAGCCAAACATCATCAGCGGGCCGAACTGAGGATCCGCCAGCGCGCCAACGATCACGTCTTGTCCCGATGGGAGCATCCGCTGCACGAGCGCGCCCTCGATTCTCGCCTCGGGCCGGGCCGACCGCACCCTCGCCAGCATCGCCGCGAAGCCGCCGGCCACCGCGGCGGCGTCCGCGAGATCGAGCATCACCCCGCCGACGTCGGACTTGTGTGTGATCTCAGGGGATGCAACCTTCAGCGCCACCGGAAAACCCATCTGGCAGGCCAGGGCAGCGGCTTCACCACCGGTCCGGGCCAGCTCGATCCGCGGGACCGGGATTCCGTATGCGGTCAGCACGCGGCCGGCATCGTCAGGAGCGAGCCAGATGCCAGCAGCGCCGGTGGCGCTCGCGGCGCCGGTATCTGTGCCGTCGGCCAGGGCGCGCCGGATTACCTCACGCACTACCTCCGGACGCACATCCCCGAAGACCGCGGGCGGCTGCTCACAACGGCCCAGCGCCTCGGCGCGTCCGGCGAGTGCAGCCAGGGCCGACGCCGCGCTCTCGGGCGATCGGCAGTCAGGGATGCGCGCAGCGCGGAGCCGTTCGGCGGAGTCGCGCATCGAGTCCCCACCCATCAGAACGACCATCACCGGCTTGGCGAAATTCGCCTCTACCTGAACGAGCGCCTCTGCCACAGACCCGGCCGGGTGCATCGGTGGCGGCGGGAGCATTACCAGCACGCCGTGCACACCGGGATCACCGAGCAGGAGGCGCAGGCAGGCCGCGTACATCTCCGGGGAAGCTGAGGCCAGTATATCCACGGGATTGCTCACGCTGGCGGAGGCAGGCAGCAGGCCTTGCAGCGCGGAGCGCGTGGCCTCGTTCAGTTCAGCCAGAGACAGACCGCATGCTTCCAGGGCGTCGGCGGCCATCACCCCTGGGCCGCCCGCGTTGGTGAGCACCGCCATCGCGCGCCCCGTGGGCAGGGGACACCACTCCAGGGCGCGAGCCCAATCCAGCATCTCCTCGATGGTGCCTGCGCGGATCACCCCTGCGCGGTGGAACGCCGCGTCGTAGGCGGTATCCTGCCCTGCCAGCGCGCCGGTGTGCGAGACCGCGGCCCGCCGCCCTCCTGCGGACCGTCCTGCCTTCAGGGCGATGATGGGCTTCCATCGCGCGATCCGGCGGGATTGCTCAACGAACCGCCGGCCGTCGGAGCACCCCTCCAGGAAGAGCGTCACAACCCGCGTGTCCGGGTCCTCTGCCACCAGGGGCAACAGTTCAGTCTCGGTAACGTCGGACTGGTTGCCCATGCTGACCATCCGCGAGATCCCGAGACCCAGCGCTCGCGCCTGCTCCGCCACGACCGCGCACATCGCGCCCGAGTGCGAAATGAAAGCGACGCTGCCGGGAAGCGGGCGCGGCGGTTGCAGGAACGTGGTATCCAGCGGCAGGTGCGTATCCAGCACGCCGATGCAGTTGGGGCCCAGCAGGCGGACCCCGGACTCGCGGGCAATGCGCACGCACTCCGCCTCCAGGGCCGTGCCCTCCGGGCCTGCCTCACGGAAGCCACCCGAGGTTACGATTGCGGTCCGTATCCCGCGCAACGCGCACGCCCGCAGCGCCTCGGGAACCGCCGGCGCCGGGACGATCAGGATCGCCAGGTCCGCAGGGTCCGGCACCAGGGCAACCTCCGCGTAAACAGGGCGATCGAAAAGGCGCCCTCCCCTGGGATTGACCAGGTGGATCGCTCCCCGGTACCCGCTCGCCACCAGGTTGCGGGCCACCCCGTGGCCCAGCTTGTAAGGGTCGTGTGAGGCGCCGATGATGACGACGCCGTTCGGGCTGAAGAAGGGCAGGAGAGACGGATCCATGGTGTGGGCTAAACGAGTTCAGCCACGGCCCGTGCGAGCACGGTGCGCGCGAGCAGAACAGGGCGGCGGGCCAGCCTCCTTACCGCCTGCTTCAGCGCCACCGTGTAGCCCAGGCAGTCCAGTACGACAATGTCCACGTTCGCGTCCGCGAATGCCGCGCAGGCCCTGTTCAGGTCGTCGCCATCGCCCGCATTGTAGGGCGAGAAAGGCAGCACGACCACCTCCGAGGCCACATCGCGCCACCTACGCTCCTGGTCGGCGATCTGGTGCGCCGACGGCGTCAGCACGCCGATCCGGCCGCCCGGTGCGACCGCCCGGGCCAGTTGGAAGAGCAGGTGCTCAGGGTAGAGGATCAGCCGCCGAGTCGCAAATGGCGGGAAGGTTCCCGTGCAGAGCATCACGATCAGGTCGGCTTGGTCCTGCACTTGGTCGAGACAGGCCTGCACGCGCGGCAGGATCCGCTGCCTGCTGACCAGCACCTCGCGACCGTCGCGCAGCCGCGTGACCAGGGTGTGGTCGTAGGGAGCAGGGCGGTGCGCCGCGATCTCGTCGTCGCTCAGGCCGTCCAGTGCGCCGGCTTCGATCACCCGGACACCCGCTCCGAGCAGGGGCATGATCTCATCGAAAATGTCGGGGCGCGGGCTCTGCCCAATCGTGACCGCGGCCACGACGCCCGTGCTAGAAGACATGGCGCACGACCTCCTTTCCGACGGTGCGCTCCACGTCCATGAACAGATCGGGATCCCGCATACCCGCGCCCAGGATCAGGCGCTGCCGTGGGACCACCAGAACGGCCACGCGCATCCCCGCCGCCACCTCGGCCGTGGCCAGCGGCGTACCGTCATCGGGGTGCATGGTGGTTATCAGATCGGGGAAGGTGGCCCTGCGTTCCCCGTCGGTCTCCAGGGTCATGTACTCGTTCCAGAAGGTCAGCTCGTGCAGGCCGCGCCCACCACGTATAGAAACCGTTCCCACATCGTATCCGCCCGCGACCTCTAGCCGCACGCTCTCGACCGTGCCCTCATCCACAACCTGTCCACCCAGGGCCTCGGCAGCGGCCTCCACAACGGCCTCACCCCCGCGGGGATGCGCAGCCAGCATGGCTTCGCCCGTGGCGATCGCCTGCCGGATCGCGCCGGGCGCGGCATGGTCGCGGACATACGAGAGCGGCACAGGGTCGCGCGCCACCGCCACCGTACCGCCTGCCTCGATGGAAGCGGTGCGGATCAAGAACGCCGCCCGCCTGATCGCTCCAGCAGCGTAGACCTCTATGTAGCGCCCGGCAGCAGGGTTGCCGCCGGCGGCAACCTGGTGGGATG